>JACWAG010000237.1 GCA_014874425.1 Syntrophaceae bacterium
AAGAATAGAAGAACAAAACGTTCGTCCAAGCATTGAAGTGTGGCCTGATGAAGACGATTTTGGAAGATGGGTAGCGGCTCATCGTGATCCAGTTCGATCAGTGATATGCAATGCCCCTGAATTCGCGGATACACCTTTCTGCGGTAGGGGAATTCATTAGTAGGCACATTAATTGATAATACTCTATAATTGATGAACCCGCCCATCTCCAAATGGTTTAAAGAATTGATAGAAAATTTAATCATGACGAGATGGGCCAATTATTAGGAAACACTATTTGACGGAATGGTACTTTTACGTAATTCTCTTCATTCTCCTCAAAAAACCGAATTTGGGTCCGGAACCCGCGCATGGTAATTCTTTTCCAACTGCGCTAGTAGCGTGGTCCGAACCGGATTGAATGTTCCAGGTGTTTGTCCCAGTTACTTGTATATATTTTTGCAAGCTCGACAGATTTTATAATAAGCAGGTTTTCGGCGTTTTTATATTCAGCCGCGTTGGTAAAATTGAAAGAACCAGTAACAACGGTCTTACCATCAATAATCATGATTTTGTCATGAGCGATTGCATGATCGCCATCCATAAATACCGGTAATCCTGAATTGGCCAGGAACGTAGCTGAGTTGTATTTTTCCAGCAACTGATTCTTATCAATAATAACTTCGACCTTTACGCCCCTTTTGTGAGCTGCCAACAGAGCTTTTGCAATCGGTTTTGATGTAAATGAATAGGCTTGGACAAGAATTTGTGATTTCGCGTTATTTATCTCGTATACGATGGCCTTGGCGCATCCGCCATTGGGGCTGAAACATACCCGGACAGGAGTGTCATTGAGAGTGATTTCTGCCCCATTACACGTCAACCAAGGTACCAGTATTGATAGGAAGGCAATAGTTGTAATCCAATAGATCCGTTGTGATCTCATTATGATGCTCCTCCAGTCAATTATTACGATTAATGTTCGAGCGAATTGTAGTCCTTGTGAAGGACCAGTGCTAATATATTCTTACCTAAGTTTCGATGAATCGCATCCCCCAGAGGAGCTAAAGCATGCCAACCCTCGGTATCATAACTTGCCAAATCCTCGAATTGGAGTTCGCTCATCTACTTGCCACAGACCCCGAAGTTGCGAGCGTAACCGTAATGCGGGACCATTTCTCCGAAGGCGTCATAGAGGCCTTTGAACAAAAGAGCGGCTCAAAGCCTCATACAATCCTATATGCCGGCGAGTACGAACTCCAGTCGTCCGATAAATTTGAAGTTCTTGTGCGTGTCATGGAATTGGGTTTGCATTCCATAATTAAGAAACTCAGGGACACCGTTGTCAAAGCGGTCTTTGAAATGGCCCCGTACGTCGACGCTGTTTTCCTTGGTTACGGCTTGTGCGGGAATGCCCTTGAAAAACCCGACGAACTGTTCGCCCTCGCGGGTGTGCCGGTTTTCTTGCCAATGGAGACATATAATCATGTTGATGACTGCGTTGGTCTTCTCATAGGCGGTCGGGAAAACTATTATGAAGAACAATGCAAAACAGCCGGGACATTCTTTATGAACTCTGGCTTTACCCGCCACTGGAAAGACTTGATTCACAAGAATATTTGTGGTGACAAGGACTTGGCAATGTCCAAACGTATGATGGCCAATTACGAAAGGAGTCTGATCCTCCCGACTCCCGTGATGGGAGAAGACGAAATGACAGCCAATATCCAGGAATTCAATGATGTGTACGGCCTTAGGAGTGAAGTCAGACATGGGTCTCTCGAAATTCTTGAGAAAAATTGGAACAATGCAAAGGCTTTTGTGAAATATGCTAAAGGCCCATCAGCGCTAAAGGCGATTTCCATGGTCCATTAAAATTATTGTTCGGTAATGGCCGCAAGCAGTACTTTATGGAATAAGGACATACATGAATAATTGGCTTCTGTTAGATGATCATGAAGACAAGAGACTGCCGGATAGTTTTTCAACCGTCATAGACGCGCATGTTCATCTCTTCCCTGATAGAGTGTTTAAAGCCATTTGGCGTTGGTTTGATCAGTTTGCGTGGCCTATCCGCTATAAATTAACCTCGCCTCAAATAATTGAATTTCTTACGTCTAGGGGAGTAGATCGTATCCTAGGGCTGCATTACGCTCATAAACCGGGGATGGCCCGCGAACTAAACGCTTATATGGCTGACCTATGCCGGGACTATCCGCAGTTAATCGGTACGGCCACTGTCTTCCCAGGAGAGAAAGACGCCGTAACAATTTTGAAGGAAGCGTTTGAATTGGGACTCGCCGGAGTAAAACTACATGCCCATGTACAATATTTCGCTGTGGACGACGCTGTAATGCATGAAATATACGAATCGTGCGCTGATTATAACAAACCTCTGATCATGCATGTGGGGCGGGAACCCAAGAACCCAAACTTTCCTTACAAACGAGATCCTTACGAAACCTGCAAAGCTGAAAAGTTGGAGCGCATTCTGAAAGATTACCCCAGCCTAAAAATTTGTGTGCCCCACCTAGGCGCAGACGAATTCGATCAGTATCGACGATTATTGGAATGTTACAACAACCTGTGGGTTGATACGGCAATGGCGCTCGTAGACTATGTGCCAAATTTTGGGTCTCCAAAATTATTAGACCTCCGAGCGGATCGCATCATGTTCGGAACGGATTTTCCGAATATCCCCTACGCTTGGGACACAGAAATCCGCCAGTTGGAAACGCTTCAACTGCCTGAGGATTTTCTCACAGGCATCCTTGAGCGTAACGCGTCTGAGTTTTTATCCATCAGGAAGTAAACAATCGTTTTTCTTGTCTTGGCAGTAACTGTATAATTGAGTGTCTCTTATAAACCCGCTGTGTCGATTCACGTCAAATGCTTAACCTTAGCCCTACCCGTCTTGTGTGGCTTGTTTTAACATTGAGGCTATCGCCTTTAATTATAGTAGAAGCGGGTTCCTCGAATTAGGCCCCCAACTCTTTGGCGCAGGTGTTGGAGATTTCACATGCTGTTGGAAATCCTTCAGAAGTCTTACCGACAAAGATCAAAGAATATCGACCCTTGGAAATCGTTCCGATGTGGATGCAATGGCCCCCGCCACCACTAGTAACGGGAGAACACGAAAGCCAATCAAAATCTGGAAACAAGACGTTTTCCGTCTTCTTCTTTCCAATGGCGATTTCGAAATAATCGAGGCAATCCCATAAGCCGACGGCCTCGAGCACGGCTTGCAGATCGGCATAAATATCTTTAACAGAGCGTTTCTTTAATCGTCCGTCGTTATCTTCCATTTCAATCGGTACCATATTTTTTCGTAGCCTCTCGACCTGAAAAGAAAATGTCCAGCAGGGTTTATAACCCTTTGAATTAACAAGCCGAAACCGACCCGCTTAATGTTCTTAAACTGTTTGTAATCATTGAATGACGAATATACCTACATTAATAGACCTATTATTAACCAATTTGATCCAAGAATGGTATTATTATTACCTTCCCCACCAAAAAATCTGCAAATGAATGTCAAACATCGAAAACTAAAGCTTCAATCTTGAGTACATGAGTCATAACGGGTAGTGGAATGAGATATACTGCGACCTTTCCGTCGAAGAATGTTTTACAACACATCCGAGACGAAACCGGCTACCGCAAAGATCACAACTGCGAAACTTATATGTAATTGCCAATCCATTGTCTACCTCCTGATTCATTTAATCTTCTATAATAATTTGGTGCAGGAAGATCCTTTCTGATTCCTAACTGGATAGCGGAAACAAGAAATTTGGAATTCTCTTGCGGAAACCGTGTAATTCTTTTGACAAGCGCTCTAATCAAGCGTCTGGCGATAGCGTTTTGCTCCAAACGCCAGTGCGATGATTGCAAAGAGAGCGATTTGCCAAAGATCCACCACGACGTCTGCCAGACCGTTTCCTTTAAGTAGGATGCCCCTTACGATTCTCAGAAAATGAGTGAGCGGCAAAATCTCGCCGATCATCTGCGCCCAGTCAGGCATGCCCCTAAAAGAAAAGGCGAATCCGGACAGCAGTATGTTCGGCAAAAAGAAAAAGAACGCCATTTGTATGGCCTGGCGTTGATTCTCGGCGATGGTGGAAAAGGTCACCCCTATCGCCAGGTTTGCGACAATGAACAGAAACGTGACGGTCAACAATAGCGTCAGGCTGCCGATCATTGGCACTCCGAAAAGAAAATGTCCCGCAATCAGGATCAACGCCACCTGGACGTAACCTACGAGGATATAGGGGATAATTTTGCCGACTAGCACCTCGACAGGCCGCGTGGGCATTGAAAGAAGATTTTCCATAGTGCCGCTCTCGCGTTCACGCGTGATCGCCAGGGCGGTGATCATAACCATCGTCATTGTGAGCACAACGCCTAGCAGCCCGGGCACGATGTTGTATTGGGTGTTGACCTCCGGGTTATAAAGAGCATGGACACGCAAATCGATCGGACCGCTCGTGCCTGAGAGAAAATCGAGAGGTCCTTTCAGATCGTTTTGCAGCGCTGTAGTCAGCAAGGTGGTTAGAGAACTGATGGCATTGCTGGTAGTACCGGGATCGGTTGCGTCCGCTTCCACGAGGATTGCAGGCCTATCGCCCCGGAGGAGATCTCGACTGAAATTTTCGGGAATGTTTATAACGAATTGAACTTCACCCCGGGCGAGAGCCTCGCGTCCTTCTGTTTCCGTTTTGACCTGCCTCACGAAATGAAAATATCCACTATTTTGAATCGCATACAGCAGAGTGCGCCCTTCGGGGCCGTTATCGGCCAGAAGCACCGCGGAAGGTAATTGCTTTGGGTCCGAATTGATGGCGTAGCCGAAAAGAATGAGCTGGAGCAGCGGAATCCCGACCATCATCCCGAAAGTCAAGCGATCCCGACGCATCTGGATGAACTCCTTGACTACCATTGCCCAAAACCGCGCCAGAGAAAATTTATGCCACCTTTTCATGATGAAGACCCGCCTTTCGCTTTGGCCATCAGGTGAATGAAAATATCCTCAAGCCCGGATTCGGCCTGGCTCCATTTATATTCGTCAGTGCGATATGGGTCGATAGCCTTTTCGAGTTGGGCCGCATCGACTCCGCTCACGTGCAAAGCGCTGCCGAAAGCAGCGGCTTGCTCCACTTCGGGAAGTCTTCGGAGTCGCTCGGCAAGCTCGACCAAATTCGGGCCACTAACAGACCACGTGGTCAACCGGGTCTGCCTGGTGACTTCCGCTATCGTGCCCTGTGTAAGCATGTTACTGTTGAGGATGAAAGCGAGGCGATGGCACCGCTCAGCCTCATCCATGTAGTGCGTTGCGATCAGGAATGTCAGGCCTTGGCCCGCGAGCCGATGAATCTCCTCCCAAAAGTCGCGGCGAGCTTGTGGATCCACCCCCGCGGTGGGCTCATCAAGCAAAAGCAGCTTCGGATCGTGAATCAGGCATGCGGCCAAGGCAAGGCGCTGTTTCCAGCCCCCGGAAAGTTCCCGTGCAAGTTGGCGCTGACGCTCCTTGAGTCCGAGTCGTTCGACGCTTGCGCTCACAATTTCACGCCTGTTCTTCGTAGAATACATACGCGCGACAAAATCGAGATTTTCGTAAATGGTCAGGTCCTCGTAGAAACTGAACCTCTGCGTCATATAGCCAACCTGGCGCTTTATGGCCTCGCTCTCGGTGATCACGTTGTGGCCAAGGCAGGAACCGCTGCCCTCGTCCGCGCGTAGCAATCCGCAAAGCATTCGGATAAAAGTCGTTTTGCCGCTGCCGTTTGGGCCGAGAAAGCCGCAGATTTCCCCCTTGCGAACCTGAAGGTCAATATGGTTAACAGCCGTCAATTTGCCGAACCTCTTGGTCATTCCATGCACATCTATTGCAAGTTCGTCAGTCATAGGTCACAAACCTAATTGTACATCTACCGGTTGGCCCGGATGCAAAGTCGACGCTGTTTTGTAGTCGAAGCGGATCTCAATCATGATGACCAGCTTGGAACGACTCTCCTGGCTGTAAATCACAGGTGGAGTATATTCCACTTGTGGGGAAATGAAGCTTACTTTCCCGATCAGCGGCTCGCGCAGGCCATCCAGGAAGACTTGGACCTGTTCGCCATAGTGTATTTTGGCAATTTCGGTCTCCGACACAAAGGCTCGAACCTTAACGTTCGGAGGCGGTAGCAGTACGACAGCAGGCCGGCCCGCTCCGACCCATTCGCCTTCCTGATAAAGCGTGTCAGATATTACACCTGCCTGCGGCGCATTCTGGCGCTTTTGGGAGAGATCCCACTCCGCCTTGGCCAGCGCGGCTTCCTTGGCCTGGACGACCGCCTTTGCAGCGGCAATCTGGTCAATGCGGGAGCCAAGCTGCGCTGTTTCCAGGTCCGCCTCAAGCTGCGCCACTCGCTTACGGTTCTGATCTCGGGTGGATCGGGCACGGTCAAGGTCTTGAGGGGCCGAGGCGCCGGTCTTTTCCAGATTATCCTGCCGTTCGAATTCTTTCTGTGACAGGACCAGTGCGGCTTGGGCTTGTTCAAGCTGAGCCTTGATAGATTCAATTTCCGTAGGGCGTTTCGGCTTTTTCGCATCCTCCAAATTTGACCGCGCCTGAGCGAGTTCGTCCGCAGCCTGGTCTCGGGAGTCTTTTTGGGGTTGACTGTCCAGGTTGAAAAGAGGATCACCGGCCTTCACCCACTGGCCCCGGTGGACGAAGAGCGATTCCAACTGACCAGAGAACGGCGACGCCACATAAACGAACTCTCCCTCAACATAGCCCTGCACGCGATTTGACGAATGAGAGCTACAACTGGTCAGGGCGACCAACACTACGAATGCGCAGCCAATAAAGATGAGAACTCTTTCTGGTTTTTGGTTGCAACCGATCATAGTGTCGCTCTCCCTGTTTCTGTGAACACACCACGGAAAATCACCGTGATGATGCCGGAAAACCCGGCTTTTGCGGTAAGACCCAGCTCCGTAAGCTTTTCCGGATTCATTATTGCCTGTGTGGCGCCAAGCAGGATCTCGACGATCAGTTGAATTGGAACATCTTCTCTGATAATTCCTGCCGCCTGGCCAGCGCCAACCAGCTTGCCGAAATATTGATGAATCATCTCCCGGCGCCTAGTCTCCACTAGTGAGAACATTTCCGGGGCCTCACGCCGAAGGTCACGCAGAAACGGTGGCTGGATTTCATCCAAGTGCATTTGGACACGTGCGAGCAGTTGATGGAGCGTCGTGAGAAAATCTGATGAGGGGTTGGAAGTGATTTGTTGCAAATCGCTCTCGACGTTCCGGACTTTGTCGAAGAGCACAGCCTCCACAAGCGCCACTTTGCTGGGGAAATGCGCATAAAGCGTCTTTTTGCTCATCCCGAGTTCTCGCGCAAGGTCATCCATAGTGATGGAACGGAAACCGTAAGCAAAAAAATGACGCCGGGCTGCGGCCACAATTCTTTGTCGGCCGGAATTCCCGACGGGAGCCACGTGC
>JACWAG010000238.1 GCA_014874425.1 Syntrophaceae bacterium
CTATTATGTCGTGGCAAACCGGGTTCCGGTAAATAATTGTCAGGTTCCTAGGATATTTTTTAATTGATTCATTAATATTTGAAATTACCTGGATCATCACATTGGCAGGGAAAGGATTGAACATATATATAAATCTATATTTTTGCAAAGCGGTAAATGTGGTGGCGTTACAGCAAAAAAGTGTTGCCTTTACAATACCTAGCTTGCCCAGGTTATTTTTTGCAACCAATAATAGCTCTTTACTAATGTCTAAGCCGTCAATCGATTGAAAACCATATTTTGAAAAAGTAATTAGAGCTCCGCCTTTGCCGCACCCAAGATCTATGATTGAATCATTAGCGTTTATCGTAAGACTCCTTATTACAATCTCCAAATCAGGTCCTCCAGAATTTTCGTGCCAGCTCCCGGTCTCTTCGGTTATGTCTAAAGATTCAAGCGGGACATATGCTAAATCTATACCCCGTAATTTATAATAAATGTCCCACAAGACCTGCCTGCCATCTCCATTAATAACCCGATTAGTCAAACGTAAAATCCTGTGGTGTAATCCGCTAAACATCAGTAAGACCGTATTCGACACGTCGGCCATCACAACCTGAAGAACGAAAAATTGTGTTCCTATGATGTGTCTTCAATCAATATCCTTGACCTGACCCCGTAGCATCTTTGTAAGCGCAAAGAATATCCTTGCATACATTGAACGCTCGGAATAACGTTCCCCGATACAATGAGCTATGGGGCCCAAGGGTCCGAATAATAGGGGTTTAATTATGGGGTTAATTTCTACCCGCTCTTTCACAGGAATTTCTCTGAATCCCATTGATTTCTTGAAGTTTATGAGGCCTTCAGCTTCTCCGGTTATGGGGCGCCTACCATACGAAACGTGGGTTATACCGTCTTTTGTAATTGACTGCTGGGTTGAAACGAAACAAAGAGCGTCAACCGGATGGTATTTAAGCAGGTCCGTTCGGCTAAAGGTCATTTCGATATGAACAGCGCCACCGACATAAAGGCAAACATGGAAAGCGGCTAATTGGTTAGATACAAATGAGCCCCAAGCTTCAAACAGTGGATTTGATTCTGCCAATCTGAAGTAGTTTTTCCACATTTCGAGTATAGAATCGTTGAATACTCGACCCTGACGATTATGGGTGTCCTCTATCAGCGGACGACCAGATTCGGCCAGTGAGTCGAAGGAAATTTGTTCAACTGTGCAGCGCTTCAGGGCCCAGCGAATGTTATGGCGACGTTTACGGCTTATAATACTGTCCAGGCCATAGTTTTTGTTGTCAATAACAAGATCATATCCAGGATAATACGGTTTATCGTCGGAGCATGCGTAGTGAAGAAACATTGCCCCCTGCTTCCACATAAAAATTAGATCGTTGGATGACAAAGAGATCGGTCCGGAAGACGGCCATGGAGAAAACAGTCGCATGCCTCGCGACATCCAGAAAGACCCTCCAAAAGTAAAATATCTAACCTCCCGGGCTCTACAAAAATCGGCCAGATATTTTTCTTCAAGTGGTTGTCCACTTTTTTCTGGGGTTGGGTTCATTGTCCCATCCATATCTACGGATAAAGAATACTTTACATAATGGCGCGCATCCCGATTTCTACAGATTGGTCGATCTGGCTGAGACCATTCTGAGAAAGCTTGGGCTTGTTTTCATCAGTTCATCGTAGGTTCCTTTAGCAGTAACCTCACCATGAGCAAGTTCCACAATCTGGTCACAATGTTGAACGGTGGTGAGGCGATGAGCAATTATTAGGATAGTTAAGTTCCTATGGAAACTTTCGATACAACTCATCACAGCCTGTTCAGTCTCATTGTCAAGCGAACTGGTGGCTTCGTCGAAAACCAGGACTGATGCTTGTTTGTACAGCGCTCTAGCTATGCCGATTCTCTGACGTTGCCCCCCAGATAGCATTACCCCCCGTTCACCAACTAGGGCAAAGTAGCCCTCTGGGCGACTTTCAATGAAGTCAGCGATCTTCGCCTGTCTTGCCGCTTGTACCACTCTTTCCATATCTATGAGATTTCTAGGCAATCCTAAAGCGATGTTCTCAGCCAGCGTCGAGTCAGCCAGAAAAATACTCTGCGGAACGTGGGCGATTGATTGTTGCCAGGATCGGAGTCGTTGGACGGAAATGCCGAGACCATCAACCAATATCTGACCGCTTGTGGGTTCCAGGAGGCCCATTAGTAGATCCAGGGCCGTACTTTTGCCACTGCCAGTGCTCCCTGCAAAGCCCATCCTGGAGCCTTTGGGAATAGTCAAATTAAAGTCCTTCAATACCCACGGCTCATTCTCCAGATAACGAAACCACACTGATTTAAAGCATAAGGTATCCTTGAATTGCAAAGGGGCAGGAGCAGGTTCCGAGGCTTCCACTGGTACAGGCTGGTCGAGCAGGTCAATTACCGTCGCTAGTGACGCATGGTTACCCGCAATGGAAGCCCAAGCTGAGTAGATCTGCTGAAGGGAAGGAATGATGCGCTGAGCTCCGAGAGCAAGCGCTCCCAAGAGAGGCAACGCTGTCGAGACTCCTCCTGACTTGTGGCTGAGGCCATAAGCCAAGGCTGCAATCAAGACCATTCCTATGGCCTCCATGGCAAAACGCGGGCTGACCGCTATGAACATGTTGCTACCATAAGCTTTGCGGTAAGGAACGTCCGCACGGCTATAAGTATCGCAGTAAAATGGCTGGGTCCAATTCAGCAGGACATCTCTAATTGACCATAGACCCTCTTGTAGTGTCCTTATAGCTAGAGTGCTTTCCCTCGAAATAATTTGGCTGTTGATTTTGAGCTTTCGACGCGCCATCCAGGTAATCAAGCCGTAGCTGACTCCAAAAACAAGCAGGGCTACAGAAACTACAAACGGATCGATTGCTACAAGAGCTATTGTCAGGAATATCAAAAGCAACGTTGAACTAATTAGAGTGAGCGCCGCCTGTAGCATCGACATAGCGGTCCAGGACTTATGTGTGATCCCGTCGATCACCTCGCTACTGTTGCGAACAACATGTATCTTGTAAGGCTGGTAAAGCGTGCGTCTATACATCTCGATACTGACGTCCGCTCCAACCGAATTAGAAAGTTTTGCGTTAGCCCACAACAATAGTAATCTCATGCATCCCGCTAACAATGCCGTCAGGGCAAATGCCATGGCCAAAGGCGCTACAAGTTGGCCTGGGGAAGTTATGCCGACTATCTCAACCAGTTTTCTAATTACGGAATGATTGAAGACCTTCTCTGGGGACGTTAGTACCCCAATAAAAGGTAGCACAGCCCCAAGACTGATCACTTCGGAAAAAGCGCTGGCTAACATTAGCATAAGCAATAGCTCAAGTTGACGGTGGCGACGTTTTTTTAAATGACACCACAGATTGAACATTAATTTACAGATATTAGGTAATGGCGCAATGTCTGGGGAATTTGACTTACGGGGCATTTCTCAAATGGTTTTTTCTGAAAGTCAGTTGGGTGAAGAA
>JACWAG010000239.1 GCA_014874425.1 Syntrophaceae bacterium
GCCTCAGATGGTGGCTATCATGAAACGTATGACATGCTTTTTCCATTAAAGCTTCTTGCCAAGCGTCTTGGAATCGCCATCGTGATAGCCCATCACCTTAGGAAATACGAATCTGAAAGCGAATTTGACGATTTCATGGGAAGCGCCGCGCTGGGCGGCGTTTGTGACAGCATGATTGTTATCAAGAAGGTTTTCAGGAAGGAATACCAAGGTGTCCTTTCCTGGCAGGGGCGAGCAATTCGAGACACGAAACCCGTTGCTTTGAAGTTTCGTGAAGAGAGTATGACGCTGGACGTGATCGGAGAAGTAGACGGCTGCGCCATGTCAGAAGTCCAACAAAAAGTTCTCTCAGAGTTAGTCTCTGACGGCAAACCGCTCCGTTTATACGAACTTCGTAATAGATGTGGAGAAGGAATGACCGAGGACGCATTTAAGGTGATGGTAAATAGAATGGCCGGTCGTGGCCTAATTAACAGGGGCACGCGCGGTGAATACTTGGCAAAACAGCGCCTTCACACTGAGGCGGACAGATTGGCATGTTAAAACTTCCTGAACTATTCTCTGTTGAACAGGTTGCGGAATACTTTGGGGTAAAGTCCCGCTACATGCGTGACCTCATATCCAAGGGTGAGATCAAATATGTTCGCGTTGGGGCAAAGAATGTAAGGATTACCCAGGAAGCTGTAATGGACTTCATTGAGAAGAAAACCGTCGCCCCTCCCAAAACGGTTATTGACGAAGCTAAATATTCCAGTCTAAAGTCGACTTTCAAGAGAAATCGCTCTTTGAAATCCAAAGACGAAACGGTTCAGAGAAGGGGGCATTACAGCGTCGGGCTCGCAGAGGAGCTGCGAGACTCATGGCGTTAATTAAGAGAAGCATATATTGGCACATAGTTTGCCGACCTTTCCGTGGCATCCAGGTGTCGGTAGCCACGGGCGAAACTAACAAGAGAAGCGCACAACAACTTGAAAAAGAGATGTTATTCGCCTGCCGTAATAAAGATTACACACAGCTTTCAAGCGACGCCCGCCTGGTTTTAATAAGGATGTTTTTAAATCGAAAGTGGGAGATGCCGGAGGGTCTTGTTCTCCCTGAACACGGGTTAATCCTGAAGCCGGAGAAACAGCCTAACGACGTTCTATCCTTATGGAAAGCTCAAAGCCTTTTTGGAGAATACCCGGATATTGTCAAGGCCAAGTCACGGGATCGTTATCGATATTGTCTGGCGCATATTATAGGATATTGGGGAAAAGATAAGCCGTTACAGTCAATCGGGATTCCCGAGATAAAAGATTATAGGCTTGCCAGGCTGGACAGGGGCGCTTCCCCGAGCACTGTCAACTGGGAGGTTGGCACACTTTCCAGACTATTCGGAGTCATGCAGGAGTTGGGGCATATCACCGACAATCCATGTAGAAGCGTTAAAAGTCTATCTCAGAAAGAAGGGGAGCGCGAAGCGTATATTAGTAATTCAGACTTCCACACCATACTCTCACGGGTCACAGACTGGTTTAAGCCAATAATCAAGACAGCATATTACACAGGTATGAGACGGGGCGAGATTGTTGAACTAAAACGCAATCAGGTTAACCTTGAGCGGCGGATGCTAATTATCGCCCCAGCAGGGACAAAAGAGAAAAACTGGAAGCGAATACCAATATCACGGGACTTTCACCAGATCCTGGTCGAAATTATGGCGGTCCCAATATTGCGATGCGATTATGTATTCACTATTGACGGGCGCAAGACCAACCCCGAGAGCTTTAAGAGGCAATGGAAAAACGCCGTAAAAGGGATAGAGCCAGCCCCGAGATTCCATGATCTGAGGGCTACTTTTAAGGTTAATATGCGGAACTCAGAAGTGGACCCGGAGATCACGGAAACTATCATGGGTCACAGTACGCGTGTTAAAAATGTGAAAGAGAGATACGGTCGCATCCTTGATACGGAACTAATTCAGGCAATTGACAAACTTCAGTTCGACTTCGGACCTACTGTTATTCTCACCGCAAAATAAAAACTCTTTCTTACAAAAACCGTGTTACTTTTGTTACTTTTTTTACAAGAGTCTGAAATAACTAGCCTTTTATTCCAATAAAAGTAACAAGGCCAAATGTTACCAATGTTACTTTATTACTTTGTGGTTACAACGGGTGAGAAAGACTTATTACTTTAACTCTGGAAGGGACCAATGTTAGCAAAGGTGTTAGCAAAATGTTAGCATTGGCAACAAAAAACGGTCACTGGGCTTTTCCCAAGGACCGTAAGTTATTGAAATCATGGTCGGGACGACTGGATTTGAACCAGCGACCCCTGCGTCCCGAACGCAGTGCTCTACCAGGCTGAGCCACGTCCCGACAATAGGTAACTATAACCTCTGTTTGTTTAAGTGTCTATGTTTTTTTAGTCCTTTGTTTTGACTCGATAGAATTTTCGTTTCCCAATCTGCACGGTTGTTTCATTATCAGATAGAGTTATTTCGATGGAGGGGTCTTCAATCTTAATGCCATCGAGTTTCACGCCCCCCTGACTAATGAGCCGTTTAGCCTCGGCTTTGGAGACTTGCCCGACCTCTGCGACCAGCTCATAAGCAGGATATTTCATGGCAGCCAACTGAACTAGAGGCATCTCACTCGGAAGCTCCCGGCGTTGGACAACCTTTTCAAAATGATCTTCACCACGTCTAGCAGCCGACCAATCATGATATTCAGCTACGATGCTCCTTGCGAGGGCCTTTTTGATCTGCATGGGATGCAACGGGTCCCCGGCTTCCTGATGTTTATCCACTTCCTTCAAGGCGGCGCCAAACCTGTTTACCTCGTCGATATCCACATCGGTCAGCAAAGTGAAATATTTCACAATCAGGTCGTCCTGTATGGACATCGTTTTGCCAAATATATCTTCAGGGGTGTCATCAACCGCTATGTAGTTGCGTTCAGTTTTACTCATCTTTTTGGAACCATCCAAACCCTCAATTAGTGGGGTCATCATGACAACCTGAGGCTCCTGGCCAAACTGAAGTTGCAGATCCCGACCGGCCAGCAAATTAAATTTCTGGTCCGTCCCACCTAACTCCACATGACAATTCAGGGCGACGGAATCGTACCCCTGCATTAACGGATACAAAAATTCCGTAATACTAATGGGTGAGCCTTCCTTAAAGCGCTTTTCAAAATCGTTTCTTTCCAACATTCGTGCGACTGTTGATCTATATGCCAGATCTAGACAATCCGCAAAAGACATAGGGTCAAACCATTCCCCATTGTTGCGGACTTCAGTCTTCTGTTCATCCAGGATTTTGAATACCTGGTTCTTGTAATTTCTGGCGTGTTCCCAGACCTGCTCCTTGCTAAGCCTAACCCTAGCTTCGGAGCGTTCAGTAGGATCACCAATCCGAGCGGTAAAATCTCCAATCAAAAATATGGCAATGTGTCCCATGTCCTGGAAATGTTTAAGCTTTCTGATGGTAACCATGTGTCCCAAATGTATATCAGCCGCAGTGGGGTCTACGCCGAGCTTAACTCGAAGAGGCACACCGGTTTGAGCGCTTTTTGAAAGCATTTTACGCAGTTCTTCTTCGTGAATGATTTCTTCAACCCCGCGCATAATGTGCCGCATTTGGGTTTCTATATCCGGGAACGACATGATAAAGCCTTTCGTTGTGTTTTGTTTTCGTGATGGGTATGTATCGAAAAATGAATTCTAACTGACTAAGAGGTTGTTTTCAATTGAAAATGAATTGGACAGATAGAGGAAGGGATCAGAAATCGGTTTTAGATTTGATCACGAGATGCAACAAGAATTCACGATTGCCCTTTGGGCCACGAAGGGGAGATTCGACTTGATTCAAGACCTCAAAACCGGAGTCAACCGCCGCTGTTCTAACATTGGCGACCGCTGCGGTGATTGCGTCAGAATCCCGAACTACGCCATGTTTCCCAACTTCTGATCTCCCAACCTCAAATTGCGGTTTGACTAAAGGCACGAACCAAGCTCCTAGCGGAAGGAACCGAGCGAATTTTGACATTACTAGTTTCAGGGAGATGAAAGAGAGATCTACAACCGCGGCGTCAACGTGCTCACCCACAGAAGTTAATTCGAAATGTCTAATGTTAGTCCTCTCAATTAATTTTACTCTCGGATCAATACGCAGTTTCCAATGAAATTGTCCATATCCAACATCCACCGCTACGATCCTGGTTGCGCCCCTTTGAAGTAGACAATCCGTGAATCCACCTGTCGAAGCGCCTGCATCTAAGATGGTCAGGCCATTGGGTTCAATTCCGAATTCATCAAGCGCCGCAGCGAGCTTGACGCCTCCACGGCTTACATATGGAAGCGGTTCTTTAATCTCCAGTAGCGCAGAACTCGAAACATCCTTGCCAGGTTTGTCAACTCTTATCCCGTCGGCTAATACTTTACCTCCCATAATCAAACCGCGCGCCTGCTCTCTGGAAGAGACTAAGCCCCTGTCCACCAACAATATGTCGAGTCTACTCTTGCGACCTTTTTGCATTATGAATGCGTGCAGGAGTTAGGATCCGGGCATGATTGTAAAATCTAGGACATCCACTATACTGAAACCATAGTATAAATAGATCATGCCGCTTCCAAGGAAATCTTCAGGTTTATGAATAGTGAAC
>JACWAG010000240.1 GCA_014874425.1 Syntrophaceae bacterium
AACTTATACTTCTGAACTCGTCGACTTTTTTCTATCAATTCATTGAAACTGGTTGCCCGGCTCGGTCCAAGCAATAGAAAAACAGGACGGATGTCCCAAATGATCAGAAAAATCAATCCATTTAATGTGAGATTCACAAAGGGCTACACTTCGGTTTGTACCAAGAATAACAGGGTCTTTCGCATAGCTTTTTGGTGCATATTACACTCAGCTAGTGTGCAATTCAACATTTTCAATCGTTTCGAATAATTCTTGAGCATTGATGGGCTTGGAAACGTATCTATCCATACCAGCTTCAAAACATCGCTCTCGGTCACCTGCCATAGCATATGCTGTCATGGCTATGATGGGAATACGTGGTCGTCCGGTCAAACTCTCTCTTGTTCGAATAGCTTGAGTGGCTTCTAAGCCGTCCATTCCCGGCATCTGAACGTCCATCAGTATGATATCAAACTTCTCTCTTTCAATTGCCTCAACCGCCTGTTTGCCATCCTGAGCGACAGACACTTTATGTCCCATCCTTTTTATTAAGCTAACAGCCAATTTCTGGTTTATCAGGTTGTCTTCAGCTAACAGAATGTTAAGGCTCCGTTTGGTTTTGCGGATCGAATGACGTGTCAACAAGGAGGGCCTGGTCTTGGTAACGGCGTTTTTCTGCAATGAACCATATATCGTCTCCAAGAGCTGCTGTTGGTTAATAGGTTTGAGCAAGTAAGCTGATATTCCTAGCTCCAGACACCTAGCGGCATCACCACGCTGGCCGGCCGACGTGAGCATTATCATCGTTGAATTGGAGATACTCGGGTCAGCCTTGATCTTTTCAGCTAATTCAAATCCGTCCATTCCCGGCATCATGTAATCAACCAGAACTATTGCAAAGGGGTTCCCCGTGACTTCACACTTTTTCATCTCCTCAATGGCCGCCTTCCCTCCATCTACTGAGGTTGGTTTCATTCCATAAGCTCTGAGGGATTCTTCGAGGATACGTCTGTTTGTAGCATTATCGTCAACAACCAATACGTTGACACCCCTAAAGCTTGAGACGTCTAACGGAATACGCCTGGATGCGGGTTCAGATGAGAGTGACAACCAGACCATAAAGTGAAAAACGCTTCCTTTACCCATTTCACTCTGGACCCAGATTCGTCCCTTCATCATCTCAACCAATCGTGCCGTAATTGACAGGCCCAGGCCAGTGCCGCCGTATACCCTTGTAGTTGAGCCATCAGCTTGTTCAAAAGCGTTAAATATCTTCTCTTGCTTTTCAAGCGGGATCCCTATACCAGTGTCCGTAATGGAAAATTGTATACAAATTTCCTCATTTGTTTCTACTTCCAATTTAGCGCTGACGGCAATCTCACCCTCGGATGTAAATTTGATGGCGTTACCAATCAGATTGACGAGAATCTGACGAATTCGTCCAGGATCACCGATAACAGCGTCGGGAATGTTGGAAGGAATACTGTATACTAATTCCAACCCCTTATTGTCAGCCCCAATCGCCATAGTGGTCATGGCGTCTGAGATACAATCCCTCAAACTGAATTGCGTCGGAGACAGTTCCAACTTACCGGCTTCAATTTTGGAAAAATCCAATATATCGTTTATCAATCCAAGCAGAGAATCAGCAGAGGTCATTATTGACTGAAGATAATCCCGCTGCTCCTCATTTATTTGCGAGTTTAACGCAAGTTGGGTCATACCAATGATTCCATTCATTGGAGTCCTGATCTCGTGGCTCATGTTCGCTAGAAATTCACTTTTGGCTACGCTCGCCTGTTCCGCAAGTCTGCGAGCTTGGATTAACTCAGTGACATCTATGAAAGATTCTATTCCCCCTATAATTGTTCCCTCATCATCTCTCTCTACAGAGGCATTTTTCAAAACGGTCAGGACACGCCCGTTTTTGGTTCGTATGGAACACTGATGTCGGACAAGACGATCCTTTGCCCCCAATTGAAACAGGCTATAAGGTTCGTCGCTCCCGTCTTCGCCAAGGACACTGGACGATTTACCAATTATGTCTTCTCTCTCAAAACCTGTGATTAAACAGAACTCTTCGTTAACTCCAGTAACTATTCCGGCAGAGTCGAGGGTGAATATGGCCGTTGCAGCGGTAGACAGCAGACGTTGCTGCTCCTGGTTTGCACGACGCAACCGATCTTCCGCCTGCTTGCGCTCGGTGATGTCTCTTGCGATTGACTGGAATCCAACAAAGGTCTCTCCTTCAAATACTATTTGAGTACTTTGCCCTATCCACAAAGTCATACCTTGTTTGGTAACCATTGGGAACTCATAGTAAGTGACCGGAAGTCTCTTTATGAATTGGCGGCCATAAAATCTAATAACCTCTTCCTTGTGATCTGGATGAATCAACTCAGTAAAGTGTTTTCCAAGGATTTCATTCTCAGCGTAACCGGTTAATCGCAAAACCACAGGATTGACAAAAGTGAAGAATCCCCCCTGATCGGTTTGAAAAATGATATCACTTGCATTTTCTACAAGGCGCCGATAGCGTTCTGCGATTTCCTTAGTCGCTGCCTCTTCAGACCGCTTGCGATCGGTGATGTCAGTAACCGCTGTAAGGATCACATGGCCACCACTGTTCTCCTCCGCCGGTTCCGCAGACGTACCCATTCGGACACTTTCGACGCAGGCATAAAACAACGAACCATCTTGCCGTTTGAGACTCAGCTCGCAATTGTGTTTCTCTTCATGCCCAAGCACCGTAATGATATGCTGATCCCACTGGTCTAGATTCTCGGGAGCTACAAAGCGCCCAAAACCTCGCATAATCAATTCTGAACGGGGCATTCCGAGCAGCGCCGCTCCGGTCAGGTTGACTTCTTTGATGAGCCCCTTATAGTTAAGAATAAAGTATCCAACAGGAATGAAATCATAAAGTTCTTGGTACTTATTCCTGGACTTTTCCAATTCGAGCTGAACTCTCTTAAGTTCCTCATTCTGTATCTCTAGCTCAACCTGGTGGACATGGAGTTCGTGGATTATTTCTTCAGGGGTTTTGTCTTTCGGTTCAGAAGGTACACCACCCGGGAACTTGCCGAGTTTCTCCTCAGCGGCGTCTCTCAAGGTGCTTTCGCTACTTCCATTTTCGTCCAGGTCTCTTTTGTTTTCCATATCTCAAGATCCTTACAACCGTCTCGAGCCAAAATGACATTGGACTTGCAGGCCATCTCCGTAGTCTAGAAATAATTCAGGGTAAAGTTTCCCATCGCAGTCTGCGACAAATACCGTGGGTGCATTCGGCCTCCTAATGTTCACTTATATGGCTTTCCAAACCAAAAAACTGTAGCGTCATGTTACAATTTCTTATGAGGCAATCGTATCCGAAATTAATTAATTTCGGAATATTATACTTAACAAACCCAACGTGATCTTTGTTTTCTGTACTCTGTATAGAAAAGTGACATCTCTTTACCAGCAAGAAGGGGATGTCAACTCATTTGCTTATGCTCTGAGCACTTCCGTAGAGTCGGACATCCCAACCACTGTCAGAATCTAGAATCTTACACCGCAATCTAATTTGTCCCCATCCCTGGTTGACATTACGAATGTTTTTGGAGAATTGCGCCACCATGTCTCTAGTTACGCCATCAGGATAACGATGATGCCGAGAATTCACTGGTGCTGTTATATAGGCATTAGAAGTTAATGAAGCAATTCGTTGTAAATCTTTTTCGGAAGGTAAGCGGTTTCGCCCTAAAATAAACGGACTGAGCAATGCGAGTGAATTCTTTTGAAGATGTCTATCCCATAAACGAGCATCATGCCCACTAGAAGACCCATGATGAGGAACCTTGAACACCCTGGCTCTCTTGTCTGGAATAATTAATGACCGATCTATTATTGCTGACCATCCTGTATTAGATTCACCTGTGTTTTCAAGATCAGAACCTAAGAGTATTTTATGATCATTGACCTCGATCCACAAAACAACTGCGAAATAATTTGGTCCTTCTGATTGTATTCTCTTTTTCGGTTGGCATTCTTTGGGTAAAAATTGAGAAAGTGTCTCATTAGCATACCGCATTGCATTGTGTGAGGGAGATAGAGTATGAGCACTGACATCAACTTTTCTATTTCCTAATAGAATGTCACTTCTGTATACTAATTTATTGGGGCCAGCGCTTTGAAGATGCTCAAACTTTGGGTTTTGTGTTTCCCTTTCATTTAGAATTCTAAAAATTTCTATGAATTCGTCAATCCCACGGCTCGTACTTGTATCAGGGAATTCCGATGATAACCGAAGTTTACGAAAAGATCCCTTGTCAAGCGCTTCAGACAACACCAAACTAGCTGAAACACATTCTCTATAAATACTACTTATTCCCCTCACATGATCGTCATGCCAGTGACTTGCTACAATTAGTTTTACGGAATTCTTAACGTCTACTCCTAATTGTTGCAGGTAATCCAAGGATGCGGGATGATTTGACTTTGGATTAAGGCACGAATCAATAAGAATCCAGGAGTTATTACCGACGTGAATGACAACAGACTCCCCATACCCAGGCCCAAAAAGAGAGAGTTCCATTTCATCTAATGCTGGAGGATTTAATTGCTCATCCGACATCAAAGAGGTTTTCTAATTCTTTTGCTCTAGCTTCAAAAGTCTTCACTTCTTGCCTTGTCCACATCAACCGGCGGAATCGGATTAATGAATCACGTACTCGCCCAGAAACTTTTTCACGATACCCAATTGTCCAATAAAATACAGCCCCAAGTGAGATTAATGCTTGGTCATCCTCAGACACAACATCAAAGGAGAATTCTGCATATTGATCCGGTCCTTCCCCCTTTAAACAGACAAGCGTAGCTTCAAAAGTATCCTTACCCACATGAGACACATACCCCTCCCATTTCTGAACTGCTATAAAACCTTCCTGGGCTTGAACTAATGTGTGGGGAAGTAATTTTTTCTCGTCTTGTGGCCTAGATTGTAGATATTCCGAACTTGGTTCTGAACTGGGGTTGGGAACTGGGACATTAGTTTCATCTTCTTTGTCATGATTTATTTGAAAATTAAGAAAATACTCTAAATTTGAATCTTTGTATGTCTCTTCCAAATCTAGAGTCATTGAGCTACTGGGTTCATAGGCAACCGAACTACTAGCTGGCATTTTCGTCCCCCAAAACAGTTATAGAATCTGCTATTGTCCGACTTCTAATCAAAGATTTGTTCCAGCTATTGGTAAGAATATCCGAAACGGTTGGTGATGAGAGTGAGACTTTGTTAACATTTGTTAAATCATAATGATCATTCACTTCTATGTAAATTCCAGGTCTTACTATTCCAGATGGCTCTATTTTTACTCCTACAAAGCCGGGGAATTTATCTTCCCTGTAACTGCGAACGACTAAACTTGCCATACCAGTGTTAGGCAAAACACTCTGCCGATTTTTCTCTGGCGCAAAACGATTACACAACAATCTTAACTTGCGGTCTGATTCCAATCCAAAATGGAAATTCATGTTCACGCCCATCTGTCGAAGTGGAGTGTGGCTAAGTAATTCAAAGATCCCCAAGACCAAATCTCGGAGTGGCTCAAAATACGCTTCCTGACTAGTGGCAATCTGAAATTTTTGGCGAACCACATTCACTTCTAGCCAATTAATGGTAAAAATGGCTACATCAGGATGTACCATCCTGGTTTGCGCTTTGTCCGCCTCTTGTTGACCTATCAAACCATTGGCAGAAAACCACGACGGATGGAAAATGGCCGGATTAAAGTTGCCGATAAGGACAACACTCAATAATTGATTTTTCAAAATGGGTGGCATAGCTCAATATCTCCGTTACGCTGAATTCGTAACGGTTGACCAAGAATTCGTGGACTGACTGATTATCAAGAATTCTGCCTGTAATTACTTAATGTTACCATAACTTGTCGATTTGTCAATAACTTACATACCACAAAACAATGCTGCCATAGTAGTTTGTCAAATATGATCCTCTAAGAGAAAGACAACTGATTCAATTTATTTTAGTTTCACTAAAAATACATTCTTCTCTTGTTTTCTTCTTCGGTTCGTATTTCTTCGGCTTCGTAGCCAACAAAACATCTACCACTTCATCAAATTTCATTGGATATAATGATAAAGGTTTCTGAATTTTCAGGTCTTCTGGTTGTTTTTTCTTGTGACAAGTGTCTTTATTCAAAACAATTTCTCCGAACTGATAGAAGGGAAGCTAAAGGGTTTTCTTTGATGCCTGTTGTTTTACATGCTGGTTTCCAAGTTTATTTTATCTCAACAAATTTGGAGGAATCTCAATCATTAGGGACTTGTCGGTTTCTATAAGGTCAACACGATCATTATACTTTTCCAACAAACTACGGAATCCTACAGTCAACTGATCTGCTTTGAATAGCGACATCTCTTCAAGATTCTGGCTAATAAAGGTCTCAATGGACTCTACAACTACCCTTCCTTTCAGGATATCAGAATCCGAGATTGTCTCTTTTGTTCCCTGAAATCTTCTATCGGAAACTAGTAGATAAACACGATAACCTTGTTGGATATTTCGACGGCACCGATCATACACACCCGACATGGGGGTTACAGTGACATGGAAAGCAGTGTCACCAACATGGAAATCACCGGGTCTATCTAATTGATCATCCGCAGTGCTGTAGGATTCGTTTCCGATTTCTATGTGAGGAAATCTTAACGCCAGTTTCGCCCCGACAAGATATTGAGCGATAGGCCCATCCTTTTGGGTTTCCCTCGCTTTGGCTAACAAATCCGCAATATTCTGCCACCCCGTTTTTGATGGATCAAACTCAAATTTTATGCGTTGCTGTCCATGATATTCTCTCACTCTGTCAACCAGAAAGAGTTGAAGTCTTTCAATTATTTCATTGCGCCCTGCTGGACCTACATCTTCGAGTCGGGCAGTTTTCATGGCATTAAGCAATGAATCGACATATCCTATGGCACCCCGATTAGTTCTTCCACCCTCCTTGACGAATACCCGATATTCATTAAAACTTCCCAGTATCTTTATCAAAGAAGAACCGCTAATTCCGCTGACTTGCCCCTTCCGTTCAGTGAGGTGACGGCGAGTATCGAGACTATAGTTTGTCTTGAGTTTCTCCAGGACTTGAAGAGCGGCTGCAATAGCACCTCGTACCTTGAACCCTCTTTCGGTGGGAAGTTCTTCATACCATCTCTCAAGGATATTCAGGCTAAGATTCTTCTTGTTCATTCTCGTCGATTTAAGTCTAGGGAGCAAAGAGGATGCCCTTGACACAGTTCATTGACAATAGGGTTCAGATAGTGCTGGGCTATCCACTCGATAACTGGCACACACACAGCGTCTCCGAAGCCAAACAACGCCTGATTTAATGGAACGTCTATACGATAATTGTCGGCCCCCATAAGTCTAGAACATTCTCTTGGGGTCAGTAACCTAGCGAAGTATTTGCCATATCCTGCTTTGAACAGTATTTGTCGCCCACTGCCACCCCTGGGTGTTCTAAGACATCCAGCTATACCGTCGGTTCGAAGCTCTGCCATAGACTTCTTGTTCCGAATTCGTCTAAAGACAGTTCCATATGACCAATTAGCACCAGAGATCATACCCTCAGCTATTTTACGATGACGAATGCTCATCTGATTCAAGAGGTACTCGGCTCGCTCGGTTCCCCACCATTCCTGTGCAGTATCCGGCAAATCGTCCAAGATGTCTTCAATATCTGATCTTCTGGAATTCATATCAGGCAA
This sequence comes from Syntrophaceae bacterium, assembly GCA_014874425.1. Classification (GTDB taxonomy): domain Bacteria; phylum Desulfobacterota; class Desulfomonilia; order Desulfomonilales; family Desulfomonilaceae; genus CAJBEZ01. Next base: position 7,747 of record JACWAG010000240.1, read on the forward strand.
TTTGCGGATATTCCAACGAATATCTGGATGAGTGGCTATGAATTTCACAAGTTTTTTGGGCCTTAACTCAGATTCTAGGACGTTCTGTAGTCTCAATTTGTGTCTGTGGTCTAAACAATCAGCCCTGATGCCAACCGCAAATAGCCTTTGTCTACTTTGAGGAACGAACGAAAGCGCATCAATTACAAAAGCATCTACTGAATAACCTAGTTTGTTTAGGGCGAGCAGAGCTTCGTAGAAGTCTAGTCCATTATGAGACGTTAAAAAGCCGGTCACGTTTTCTAACAGTACAATAGAAGGGCGATTGTTTTCCATCTCTCCTATGACACGAACAAACCCCCAGAATGCAGACGATTGTTTGCCTTTAAGTCCTTCTCTAGCTCCTGCTAAAGAAAGGTCATTACATGGAAAAGATGCCGTGGCAAGGGTCACAGCAGCGAGCCTATCGCCTCTGATTTTGTGTATATCCTCTAATTCAAAGTGGCGATCAGCATCTGGGAATTGTCCCTTGTACATCTCATATTTCTTCGCATCCATGTCGTTGGCATAGACGATGTTCCAACCCTGACGATCTAAAGCCATCCGCATCAAACCGATTCCGGCGAAGAATTCTGCAAAAGTCCCTCCACCATTTTGTAACACGGGACTAGAGGATGGCATTGAAAATTGCTGCAATTCATTAAGTTTCTTATGGGTATATGGTTCTCTC
>JACWAG010000241.1 GCA_014874425.1 Syntrophaceae bacterium
CCTCAGGGCTGTCCTGTACCCGGAGTGGTTACAGGAGGAACACCTACGGGGCCTATACCCGGCATGTTCGGCTTGTTTTCCCAGTCGGGCATGGGACTTGGATCCTGCGGACAACTTTGTGGTCCTGAACCGTTTTTGCCCCATGTCGGGTGCAAGCAGTTTCAGGTAAGCGCTCAAGTTTGGTACCCAACGCTTAGCCGCAGCGATGTCATCTGGGGAACCAATATGGCCGGTGGACCGGGAGGATTGAGTCCATTTTTCGGCACTCCAATAAGTTTGGTGGATGATCTCCAGGTAGACCGTAATCAATATTTCGGAGTCTATGAGGGTCGGTGTCAGATACGCTCTAATTGGGGCCTAAGGTTTACCTTCATGCCGATCAATTATCATGATAACTCCAACCCACCATATCCATTCTGGTTCGGAAATTGGCAGTTTGCTGGTGGTTTTGTTAATACACTTACGAAATGGGACCGGTATATATACCGCGCAGAGATGGTCTATGACTGGTTTCATAAGTGTAACGCAGTATCAAGTTTGTTCGCTGGATACATGATGATTGACGATAATCTTACGATCAGCCAATACGCTTACCCTTTTACTCGCAGCCGATCGCAGCTTTTAGGGTTGTATACCGCAGGGGCCAGCATCGAAAGGATTATTCGAAACATAGGTTCCGCCACGGTCAGCATGGAAGCTAGAGGCTCCGTACAATTCGACAACGATCATTTCGGCTGGGACGCCGTGGGCTTAGGTAGAATTTACATGCCTATGAACTGTGGCAGGTATGGTTACCTGGAAGGTGGATACCGATGGTTCGTCCTCGAAACGAGCCAGCCCACAAATTATGACAAGACCACACTTGCAGGACCTACCGCAGGCATTGGCCTGATCTTCTAGGAACTATCGGTCCTGTGGAAGATTACGTGATTTCATAGATGTTTTGTTAAGGGTAATGGTTTGTTCGCGATGCAACGATACGACAGCGAGGAGTTACCGAGAGTTTCATTAACCACCAAAAGATGGATGAATGAATTCAACTCGGTCCCCCTCGTTAATTAAACGGGATGAAAAGTCTCTTCTATGAACGAAGCGTCCATTAAGCTCGACAATCACCGCAGGATCATCTTCCTGGATTTTCTCCAGAAGAGTCTGAATGGTAAGAGTCGCTACTTGGAAATCTTCGGGGAATCCATTTAAGATGAATTTCACGTTATCTCACATAATGGACACAGTTAGATCGATGTTTCGGCGAGTAGTTTTCAGGATTATCTGGGCCCCATAGTGGATTCTGAATGTCCTCCGGGTTTAGTTTAGTCACGCCGAAGAGTTGTAATCCCTTATTAACAGTCGGACCAACCCGTAAAACCGGTGAGAGAGGCAATAAAATCTTCCCAGCCGGTTTTACGGTTTTTTAGTCTCGAAACTTCAAACACCTTCCTCTTTCTTTTTCAACGCCATAAACAACCTCTCAGACGTCACGGGCAGTTCGTTGACACGTACACCCGTCGCGTCGTAAATCGCGTTCAACATAGCAGGGATCGTCGGCATAATGGCGCCTTCACCGACTTCTTTTGCGCCGTAAGGACCGTTTGGCTCATTTGATTCAACTATGATCGATTTAATTTTAGGCATGTCCAAAGCCGTTGGAATTTTGTATTCTCCGAGAGAGGGGTTGATGATCCTGCCTCTGGAGTCAAACTTCACTTCCTCGAATAAACATTCACCGAGGCCCATGGACAGTGATCCCTGCATCTGTCCTTCAACTGACATTTTATTTATGGCCAGACCGCAATCATGAGCGTCCGTCATTCCATCAACAGTTATCTGTCCTGTTTCAAGGTCTACCGACACCTCGACTATTTGCGCTGAGCACCCATAAGCTGGAGACGTACCGACAGCGGCCCCTTTGTATGATCCACCCAGTTTTGGCGGTTTGTACTTGCCGGTCCCGACTATTGTGCCTGCTTTCAAATAAGCCAACCTGGCGGCTTCCCTGAATGTTAGGTATTCCCCAGAAGGCGGGTCTGTCCAGCCCCTATGTTCTTTTATATAGCTGGTTCTCAACTTGTCAAAATTACCAGGGCCACCGTCGAATTTCACAATTCCATCGCCGAATGTTATCGAGGCCACAGGCACATCCAGTTCTTCCGAAAGATAAAGAGCTATCTTGCTTTTGATTTCCTCCGCGGCTTCCTTTGTCGCATGGCCTGTCATAAGGGTTTGTCTACTCGAGTAGGCTCCCAGATCTACGCTATAATCAGTGTCTCCGGAGTAAACCCGAACATTCTCAAGTTTTATTCCCAATGTCTCTGCCGCAATCATCGCCATGGTTGTGTCCGATCCCTGACCAATCTCGGCGGACCCTGTCAGCACGTTGGCCATTCCACCGTCTTCACTCAATTTTATCACCACGGTAGAATGGTAAGTGTCAGATCGGTAAATTGGATAGCCAGCGCCTGACACAAAGAATCCGCAGGCCATTCCAATACCCTTTCCCCTAGGAAGCTTCCCCTTTTTGTTATTCCAGTCGGACCCACTTCTAATGGCTTCGATGCACTCTTTCATTCCGAGACTGGACATGTCGAGTTCATTTACAGTCATGTCACCTGTCGTCATGATGTTCTTCAAACGCATATCTACTGGGTCCATGCCGATTTTTTCAGCCGTCATATCAATAAGCTGCTCAAAACACGCCCTATGGGCCACTCCGCCGTGTCCGCGTTGAGCGCCACATGCGGGTTTATTCGTGTAAACTCGATAACCGTCATATTTCATGGATTTCAGCTTGTAAGGGCCACCGAGTAATGAACCGGAATAATATACAGTGGCTATGCCAAAACTTGTGTACGCTCCGCCATCAAGCACGGCCTTGTTTTTTAGCGCCACCATTGTTCCGTCTTTCATAACCCCGAGGGACATCTCAGCAAAAAACTGGTGTCTAGCGCGGCTATGGAGGAAAACCTGCTCCCTGGAATAAGACATTTTGACTGGGCGCCCGGTAATTTTTGAAAGAAGACCACAACTCATTTCCAGTGGTGTGGCTTCACACTTCGGTCCAAAACCTCCACCGACGTATGGCTTAACAACCCGAACGTTTCCCACAGGTATCTGTAATGTCATTGCTACAGTTCTCATTACATAATGAGGTACCTGAGTAGAAGTATATAAAGTCAATCGGCCGGTAGGTTCAAACACCGCGAGGCATGAATGAGGCTCAATGAAGGCGGCGTCCTGGCGCTTGTTAAGAAATGTGTGATCTACAACGAGATCACACGATTCAAGCGCCGCTTCCGTGTCACCGAACTCCTGATGAACCTCCGCGTTCATATTACCCGGGAATTCATCATGAATTTGTGGCGCGCCCTCTTTCATTGCTTCAAACATGTCAAAGACAGCCGGTAATTCTTCATAATCCACTTTGATCAGGGAGAGGGCTTCCTGGGCGGTGTCCTGATTAAAGGCGGCCACGGCGGCGATCTCATCGCCAACATAGCGAACCTTGTCATGCGCAAACAGGGTTTCATCATATCTTGCAGGGGACACGCCATATTTTATTAGGCCAGCTTCCTTGGACGTAACAACCGCCTTTACGCCCGGCAATTTCTTTGCTTTGGATGTGTCTATATGCAGGATCCGGGCGTGCGCGACGGGGCTCTGCAATATGGCGGCGTACAACATTCCCGGCATTTTGAAATCATCGGCGTATTTGGCTTGGCCAGTAGCTTTCGCCGGTCCATCGACCCTCGGCGCTCTGGTGTTCAGAACTCGATAATCGCCCATATCACGACTCCTCCCTGACTCTTATGACTTCCGCCGCTTCGCCTATGGCCTCAACTATTTTTTGATACCCAGTACATCTACAAAGGTTTCCAGAGATGGCCGTCCTTATTTCCAATTCAGTGGGGTTCGGTTTCTCATCCAGAAGCGCTTTGGCGGACAGGATCATACCCGGAGTACAAAATCCGCACTGGATCGCCCCCTTATCCACGAAAGCCTGTTGCAATGGATGCAATTTTCCGTTTTCAGCAAGGCCCTCAATGGTCAAGATCTCGCCGCCATCTGCCTGAACAGCCAGGACCAGGCAGGAATTGACAGCCTTCCCGTCAAGTATCACAGTGCATGCGCCACAATCTCCAAGGCCACAACCGTGTTTCGTCCCTGTCAAACCCAGGTCGTCCCTCAAAAACTGGACAAGGGTCTGATTGGTTGAAACCGCGGCCTCTACCGGTTCACCGTTTATCGTAAGTTGAATTGTTTTTTTCATATTTCGTTCTCCGGAGAAACGAGATTCATTTTTGGTCGATACGTTAATTAGAACTCAATTTGCAGAAACAAAAATTATGTTGAGTTTTCCAGGTAACACCGGTTACGGCTTCCATGCCAGAGCGTTTTGATACGCCTGATTCAGCGCCCTTGATGTCAGAGTTTCAATCATAAGGCATCTATATTCCATCGATCCCCTGTGGTCGGTTATCGGTTCGCACATGCCTACGCCTATAGCGCCGGCCTCACGGAAAACCTCTGCAGATGGTTGTCTCCCTATAAGATAATCCTCTGCGGCGAAAGCCCTCACAGGGGTAGGCGCAACAGCGCCGAGAGCAATTTTTGCATCGACTATGAGTCCTTGTTGACCTTGCAGGGTTAGTAGAACCGCCACATTAACCATGGAGATTTCCAAGGTCTTTCTGGCCCCCAGCTTTATGTAGGCCCCGCCGCTCCATGGGGCGGGGGTTTCTACAAAGATGCTGACGAGCAACTCGTTGGGTTCTATCGTAGTATCTCCGGGACCTCGAAAAAATTCACCGACCGAAATTTCTCGTTCAGTTGTCGCACTTTTCAATTTTAATGTAGCGTCCAAAACCATGCAGGCTGGAGGCAGGTCCGCCGCCGGTCTCCCGTTAACAAGATTTCCACCAATTGTGGCGCGATTTCGAACTACAGGCGCGCCCAATCTACCGGCCGCAAGCGCTATAGGGGTAAACCTGTCGAGAATCAGCTCATTTTTTGACAGCTCAGCGGCGGTCACAGCAGGCCCTATTGTGACACCGTGATTCTCTCTCCGAATTATCGCGTCAAATCCTGGGATTTTCCGCAATGATATGAGTTGGCTCGGTTTTTCGACTTTTAGTTTCATCCGAACCAGGAGATCCGTTCCGCCTGCTATAATCCTGGCGTTGCCCCCCATTTCCGAGAGTAGACGTAAGGCTTCTTCAAGCGTGGCGGGTTCATGATAATCAAATTTGGGCAGGAGCATGCTCTTTTCCTCCCATTAAAATAAGGAATAAAAGTTGTTAAAGATCGAAAGTTCAAATCGTCCGGAGGGTACATTCAATCCGAACAACATGAGTCCCTAGTTTAAATACACCGCAAATCCGCAGATATACCGCGCCCTCTGTGAATTTTCACAGCGATACGACGATAACACGAACCTTCACAAAGAGCAGGACATTCCTGAAGAGAATGCTCGTAGTAACAAAATCCGGGACAACCCTGAAAGCCAGCAAGGCTTTTTGCGAAAGGAGGCTTTCTGACAAAACTGGAAACCGCTATATGTAAATGGCCCCCACAGTTGTGCTTGAAGACGTAAACTCCCTTTGAAAAATCATCAATACAGGCGCGATAAGCGATAAAAATAAGCGCTGGATCTCGAAGGCACTCACTGAGCCTGTTCCACTCGCGCGAACATCCTGAACAAGCCAGGTCGCGCTTAACAGCGCCACTTTGAGTTTCGCCCAATAAATCAGTTGAAGACGCTCGATTTTCATCTATTTCAGCTTCAATCCCAAATCGCCTGAGCTTCTTGATCAGGTCTTCCGATATCATCCTGGCGTGTTCTCTTCTAGCTGTCTGATCATCATGTATGGATTTTCCAAACGGTGGTATTCTAAAATAAATCCATCTAATGTAACCGCCGAATGGGGTCCCGTCTGTAGGGCGATTGCAGGCCATGACGCCTTTAGAAATCTGAGTATCCACAGGGGAAACGATGTGGTATGAATTTCCGTCAGGCGAAAAGCCGATCCAACTCTCGTTTCCTGTCCTGAAACTGAGAGTGGCTCTAAGAAGGTCACTAAGTTTTATCTTAAGCGTCATCGTTTTGGGATCGTTCTGTATTCAGAACTATTTGGTAATAAAATAGTCTCTAGCAACAGATAGTGTCAAGGTATAAAATGGCAAGATAATTCCGTTGACAATCCAGCCTCAAAACGGTAATGAATTCCAATATAGTTCATAATCATGAACATGTAGTCTAAACGGAAACAGATTGCTTACCATCGAACATGGGACATTGGAATGAACTCGAAGCAAAAGGCTGTTTCAGTCTCCTATTCTGCGCCAATTGTTTCAAAGGCAATGCGCGTTTTAAAAATGATACTCACCGAAAGTGAGAATCCCGGAATAAGTGAAATCGCGTCTAAACTGAAATTGGCTAAGTCAACCACGCATGGGATACTCGCAGCCCTGGAAGAAACGGGATGGGTATTGCGGGACCCAATTACACGAAAATATACTTGTGGGTTTACAAGCAGAAAAATTGCTAAGCTGGCTTCGGTAAGAATACCTCTAGTCGAATTGGCTCGTCCGTACCTGGAGAAACTAAGTGTTGAACTCAATGAGGATGTTTTTCTAGGAATGTGTGGTGGGTCTCATCTACTAATTTTGGATCAGGTTGAATCTTCAAAGGACCTCAAAATTACAGCGCGACCCGGAACACGTCTCCCTCTATTCGCCGGAGGGGCTGGGAAAATATTTCTTGCCTATCATGACCCGGACGACCTGAGGGAGATCCTGAGAAAAAATCCAATCCCTAGATTTACGCCATATTCAGTGACTGACCCTGTTTTGTACATGCAACAACTCACAGAGATTAGAGAGCAAGGCATCGCCCACGATCACGAAGAATACTTGATGAATGTTACTGCGATCGCCGCACCCATATTCCACGGCAAGAAAAACCGTAGACGAATGGTGGCCGGATTCTGGCTAGTCGGGCTTGATCTTGCTGATGCGCCGGAAAAAATGATAAAAGCTAAGGAGTTAGCATTGGAAACTAGTGAAGCTATATCGAGAGTCATCAGCCTGAAATGAATATGAGTAACCCTGCTCTTGATAATTAGTTTCTAACGATGTTTCTTGCCAACATGAACTCCTGTTCGATAAAATTTGCCAGAGCAACTGGATCATTCAGGTCAAATACTGGAATCCCATGCGGTGGCGCCGGTGGATCACCCGCTACGGCGATCAGATTGTCCTCTTTCGTGCAGAGCATCTCTTTACGGTGAGAACTCCTAAATACCTCAATTTTAGGAAGATCTTCACGTTTGTAACCTTCTGCCAAAACCAAATCCACATCTCTAACAAATTTATCGCGTAATTCTTTTAGCGAATGATCATGGTCCGAGTCCAAGACCATGGCTATTTTAGAGGCTGAGGAAATAAGTGTCTGGACGGCGCCGGCTTTCTTGTGACGCCAGGAGTCTTTCCCTTCATGATCTATCTCGAACGAATGAGCGTCGTGCTTTATTGAGCCGATCCTATATCCTCGTTTGGTGAGTTCCCTTATAAGTTTTTCAAGTAATGTGGTCTTGCCTGAACCTGATTTGCCAACGACAGAAACAATTGGAACCATCAAATGAACCCCTCAATTTGTAAAAACCTCGGACTTGTGCGGTTACAGACTACTGATGAATATAGAGTAATGACGCGTTTCGGTTGATAAATCAATATGCAGGTGCTAATCATAATTTTCTAAGTATCGATGCAGAAGGTATACCGTAACATTTTCCAATAGTGATTATCAACTCAATATACACTCGGAGTGAGCCATGTCTATCAAGGAAGAAACGTTCAACATAGCCAGAGTTACACATGAAGCTGCAGCGGATGCCGCCAAACTTTCTATGTCAACGAAAAGCTCAATTCTAACTGAAGTTGCGCGCAAAATAAGGACCGAAAAGAAAAATCTTCAGAACCAAAACTTGAAGGATATAGAGTCCGGAAAGAAGAGCGGATTGTCTACTGCGATGATAGACCGTCTAACTCTTTCTGATAAAGTAATTGCGCAGACAGTTGAAGGTCTCGATGAAATTGCCGCTTTCCCTGATCCTGTTGGAGAGATCACTGGAATGTGGATTAGACCTAACGGCATGCGGGTCGGCAAAATGAGAATTCCTCTTGGAACTATTGGGATCATCTATGAATCCAGGCCCAATGTTACTGCAGACGCGGCTGCGTTGTGTCTGAAAGCTGGGAATTCCGTCATACTTCGCGGAGGTTCGGAAGCGTTTAATTCCAACGTGGCCATCGTGAATATTTTCAAGGAAACTCTTAATGATTTTGGTGTAAATCCCGACATCGTCAACCTGCTCCCGACAACGGACCGTGAAGCCATCCTGCATCTTTTGAAACTGGAAGAATTGATAGATCTGATAATCCCAAGAGGCGGGGAAGAGCTTATAAGGTTTGTCTCCCAGAATTCCAGAATTCCTGTTATCAAGCATTACAAAGGGGTATGCCACCTTTATGTAGATGAATTCGCAGACCAGGACATGGCTGTGAAGATTGCCATAAACGGTAAGACGCAGCGGCCAGGAGTTTGTAACTCGCTTGAGACAATGCTCGTCCACGAGTTGATCGCTCAGGAATTTCTTCCAAAAGTCTCCTCAGAGTTGAAACGCGCGGGGGTAGAGTTAAGGGGTTGTGAAAACAGCAAACGTCTGGTTGATTGGATGACCCCGGTGACTGAAGACGATTGGTACGCAGAATACCTGGATCTTATTCTGGCTGTCAAAGTCGTCAAGAATATGGATGAAGCAATTAAGCATATCGCAAAATATGGCTCACTTCATACTGAGGCTATTGTCACAAAAGATTATGACGCGTCTCAAAAATTTTTGAGGGAAGTAAATTCTTCAACAGTCATAGTAAATGCCTCCACTCGAATGAGTGACGGTTATGTCTTTGGGTTGGGGGCTGAGATTGGAATTAGCACCACCAAGATCCACGCTTATGGGCCGATGGGCGTTAAGGACTTGACCACAACAAAGTTTATTGTCCTGGGTGAAGGACAGGTAAGAGAGTGATCGTTTACGTCTATTGGTTAAACAACTCTTGGATTTTATCCCGGCGGATTTAACGGTCGCCTGTATTTGGGGTGATAAATTGGCAGAGATTCGTAGCACTATTGACATTATGATGGAACGGACCAAGGGAATGGCCCTTTCCGTGCAGGAGAAGGAGCGCCTCAAGAATGAGGAATTGCACAAAAAAGCGAAGGGTTATGCCCTTAGATTGATGGATCTTTCAGGGCCGAACCAGGCTGTGCTCACCAACCTGATGGAAGAAACTCCGGAAGACCGGCCTGTTCTCGACAAGCTTATTTGGAACGAAGTTGTCGGCGGGGTCTCAAATGAAGCTGAATTGAGCGTTTTTCTTGATAGATTTGAAAGCTGGCCGTTCGCTTCTTCAAAAAAGAGCAAAATCGAACAATTTAAAATAACTTTTAAGGACCAGTCTAAGAATAAAAACAAAGACAAAAAAACTGTCCTTGAACGTGAAAAGAAAAAACTGGCGGACGCCGGAATATCCGGCTCCGCCGTTGTTCCGAAGTTTTCGAAGAATATGGAAGGCGTCTTAATGGCGGAACTGATCCAAGAATTCAAGAAGACTCTCTTGTGACGGAAAATCAAATTTAAGAATTATGTTTCAAGCGCTTTTCAAGCTCAAACTCTTGCAGATAAATTTCTCTAAAACTCAAATATATCTAGTATATTCAAAGATGTCACGAATGTCTTTTTAATTACTTGTCGTTAAACTGGCAAATAGCTTTCCGAGAACATTTAAAA
>JACWAG010000242.1 GCA_014874425.1 Syntrophaceae bacterium
CGGCGACCTTCAAGAAAGTTCTTCTTGTTTCGTCCATTACTTCTCACTCCTTCCGGCCTGCTGCTCCTGCTCCTTCGGCGCTATGTGACAATCCCAGCAGTTCGGGGTCACATTTAAGTAGTTGTGGCACCTATCACAAAACTTGGTTTTGCTCGAATGACACTTGGTGCAGGTGTTCTGTAGGCTCATTTTGTACTCTTTACCGGTGGAGCTTACATAAATTCGCTTCCCGTCCCGTAAGACCTGGTCTCTCCACTGATCCAGAAGCACCATGTGGTTGGCCTGCATAAAAGCTTTGGATTCCACGCACTGTTTCTCTTGAGTGCCAACCTCAAGCTTAGGCGCCTTGGAACTCTTGCCAAAATCGTACCAAAATGGAGAGGTAATCAGGGCGAGAAATATAACGATTAATGCTATAATTTTTCCAGCGTTATACATTCTACTCGTCCTCCTCTTCATCGCCTAAAGGTTCGCCACGTAAATCAAGGGTCCGTTCCTTTTCACCAGTCATGACCAGCGCATTGGCTACGAGTTCATGTATGCCGCCGACGGTAACATCCGGGGCCCAATAATGGGTTAGGGCCGTGAGGGTAGCACGGTCAATAGCGCACATGCACAGAAGCCGATTAACGTCGTGTTTCGCCACCACATGGTTTAGAGCGCTGGCACGAGGGAATGCGCCTCGCATACGCATTTCAATGTTTTCGTCATTTCCAAGACCAGCTCCGCCTCCGCAACAGAAGGTCTGTTCACGGATAGTGTTTTCCGGCATTTCGTAGAAGTTGTTCACCACATTCTTGATAACGTAACGAGGCTCTTCCAATAACCCCGCCGCACGAGCCGGATTGCAGGAATCATGATAAGTAGCGATGATTTTATCGTTACGGCTTGGATCAAGCTTTAGCTTGCCATTCTTGATGAGGTCCGAAGTAAACTCGGTTATGTGGACCATCTTCGTCTGCTTAGCGTTTTCAAACTTAGTGCCAGTGATTGGCGAAACCGGCTCTTCCAGAAAGTCGGCCGGTCCATTCATTGTCTCCATGTACTGATGGACAACCCGCCACATGTGGCCACACTCACCGCCGAGAATCCATTTGACGCCGAGTCTCTTGGCTTCAGCATAGATTTTTGCGTTGAGACGTTTGATCATTTCGTGCGACGTGAAAAGCCCGAAATTTCCGCCTTCAGAAGCGTATGTGCTCCATGTGTAATCAAGACCCAGTTCGTGGAACAGCATCATATATCCCATGCAGGTGTAGGTCCCGGGATCTGCGAAATAATCACCTGACGGAGTGACGAAAAGAATCTCCGCCCCCTTTTTGTTAACAGGCAGATTTACTTTGATTCCGGTAATATCTTCTACGTCGTCCGCCATGAATTCCCACATGTCTATGAGCCCATGAGGCGGGATGCCGAGATGGTTTCCAAAACGATAGCAGTTTGCAACAGGTTCAATAACCCAGTTGATGTTCAGGCCAACCAGATTTAGTAGTTCCCTGCCTATCATTGTGACTTCCGCTGTGTCTATCCCGTAGGGACAGAAGACCGAGCAGCGTCTGCACTCAGTACACTGGAAGAAGTAATAAAACCATTCTTTCAGCACATCTATGGTCAATTCACGACCACCACCAAAACGGCCAAGCATTTTGCCAAGTAGCGTAAAATCGTTTCGATAGACGCTACGGATAAGCTCTGCACGAAGGACAGGCATATTCTTGGGGTCACCGGATCCGATGAAGAAATGGCATTTGTCCGCACATGCGCCACATCGAACGCAGATATCCATGAATAGTCGGAAAGACCGGTATTTTTCGAGCCGTTCTTTCATCCCCTTCAATATTATTTCTTGCCAATTCTCCGGTAACTTCCAGTCTTCGTCAGTAGGCGCCCACTGACGAGGGTTGGGCATGCCGAGTATTTTGAGATTTTTCCCTGCCGCAGGGTAACTGTATGTGCCGTCCTTGAACACGGAGGGATTGTTCATCCACCCAGTTTCCGGGGGCTTGTTCAGGTCTATATCCATTAAATCCTTAGGTTTCGGTAAATCGTGTAGATCCATGGTTACTCCTTGTCCACAGGGATGCCGACTTCTTTCATCTTCTCCCTGAAATCATCTTCATATTCTTCGTAAGTATGAACCTTGACCGGATAATTCCATGGATTCACATAACGCTCACTTCTGTTAACGTTGGCCATGTTGCGGGTGGGGCTCAAGAATACTCCACCAGCGTGCATCAGTTTTGAGAACGGGAAATAAGCGATCAGCACACTTACCAAAAACAGATGCACATAGAAAATCGGATGAATCCCTGGAGGCGCTACCGGATGCAAGGTAAACAAGCCCATCGCGAGACTTTTGACACCTAACAAATCCACCTTGAAAAAATTCCTCATCAAAACTCCGGAAACCCCTATACCCAATATGAGAAACAAGGCGAAATAGTCTGCTGGTAGAGAGATATAGCGGAGCTGAGGCAAAGTGACCCTTCTTAAGAAAAGAAGTGTTACTGCCGCTAGAAACAGGATGTCTGTAATGAAGAAGGTTGGAACCATGATCTGGAAAAACCCGTCCACAGATGTGATCGTCTGCACAAATGAGGGAACCGGTTCCATGAAAAGTCTCAAATGCCGTATTATAATTATCAGAAATGAATAGTGGAACAGGATGCCGAAAAGCCATAACCACTTTGCGGAAGCATAGGTGACTCGTGGACCTTCTCTTAATTCAGCCTTGGTGTTTCTGAAAAGAGAACGAAACAAGAAGACTTCCAGAAACATTCTGCCGATTACACCCCATGTATTGTATGGGCAATCCAGGTTGTCGGCCTTTATCCAAGGCAGCGTTTTGCCCTGCCCACACGTTGTTGGAATACGAAAAGGGACTGGGACCCTAGCCCAATCCACAATTCGGTAAACAACCCCGATAACAAATATGGCTAACGCTATGTAAGGGATGATAACTCCAAACACAGAGTCAAGACCTATCGCCTCGACCCCGAACCAGGAGACCGCCACCAACGCCACCACAGCTATCAGGGCCGAAACTAAAGAAAACAATGCGTTCATTCGACCACCTCAATTAACTTAACACTGTTTTATCGTCAACTAAGGGACGCTACCAATCGTGAGGCGCCCCGTATTTCATACACGCTCTTTCCAGAATTCGGGATGTCCTGTTCCTGATTTCCATAGCCCTCATTTCGAAGAGCTTCTCACGGCATTTCATGTAAATGTCAAAAGATGTAAGAGCGAGAGAATCCACTCTGGATTCCAGTCTTAAAAGTTCACCAACAAGATGCTGGTCGTTCATCATCTTTTCCGGAATCGACTCTCTCAAACATTTCTTGAGTAGAAAAATAAAACCCAAGGCATCCGACGCCGAAAACTGCTGAACAGCCCGAATCCTAACTATATCATCCAAACGCCGTACCACATCAGGAGAATAGTCTTTGCTCCCACTCATTACCCAGTCAAAAATCGCTTCCGCTCCATTTGTGATAGCCGCCCCGACCGGATTGGCAAACGGATCCTTCTGTTTTCTCATGAAGGAGCCACCTTCTGGTGGATACGTATCAATCGTAAGGTCAGTCCAGTGTTTGATGATTGCTTTTTTATTTTCCAAGAGAAGGTCTACTAACATTATCGTTTACGTTCTCCATTTTTCAAACCCCTAACAATGACTCTAAGGTCTGCGGCAAAACCTTGCCTAACATCTCACTGAAGGGGCCTACCCGATCAATTTTAATAGTAACTGAAAGATTCTGCAAAGTGACGTATTCAACTCTTTCAGCCGCTCCGAACTCTAGTTTGTAGGCTAACCATTCAGCTAAATGAATCCTTGTCACTTCTGACTTCGGATATCGGTGGCTACGGATTTTAGTGTTCTGTTAAACACTTGGCTTACAGCCCCGGCCGGGTTTAGCCATGTCTAGGTAAGAATTTTAAGGTTATACGCGTACACTTTCCAAGCCGAATTGTCAAGTTTTTTGGCGTTATTTTTAGCACTGTCCTTGACTTTACATTCTCGAAGAATTATCGACTCGCTCTGTCTTTGGAACTTTTACACGGATGCAGTAAATTATGATTAGGCGCCAAAAACAATCTTCCCGGGCCTCAGGCGCAACGCTGACACTAAGATTACAAGGAGCGACAGCTATGATCAAGTTCAATGGAATAAATCATCTCGCAATGGTGACTTCTGACATGGACAAAACCATCCGTTACTGGCGAGACCTTCTTGGGTTCCGATTAGTAGCCGGTTTGGGCGCGCCCGGATACAGGCACTATTTCTTTGAAATATCACCCACTGATCTCATCGCCTTTTTTGAATGGACAGGAGCCGAACCGGCTATCGAGAAGGACCATGGAGCGCCCGTCAAAGGTCCAGTCATATTTGATCACGTCTCTTTCGGAGTTGAAAACCTTGACGATCTCTGGGAATTACGTGACAAGCTTTCAGCCGCTGGGTTCTGGGTCTCGGAAATGGTGGACCACGGCTTTATTTATTCCATTTATTCCTTTGACCCTAACAACATTCCTGTCGAGTTCAGCTTTTCGGTCAGAGGGAAAGAAATAAGACAGCGCCCTGCCATGGTGGACAAAAGACCGTCCGAAGTTACTCTTGAAGGAGCGGAGCCCCAACCTGGCAAATGGCCCAAACCGACCCTTTCAAGTGATGAAGACAAGCAAATCTACCCAGGCGCGGGGAGTGAGTTGTTTCATGGCATTAAAAAGACCCCCTAGCGACTGATTCTTGACAGGACGCGTCCCATGACGGGTTCCAGGACCCGGACAGCGTCATTCCCGCAAAGTTCCTGACAACAGAAGCATGAAATGCATTTTTTGCGGTCTATCTTAAAGGTCCCATTCTTTTCAAAAATGGCTGACGGCGGACAGTGCGTCATACAGATACCGCATTTCTTGCAAAGCGTATGGTCGATCATCGGCCTGGTAATCATGTGGTTTTCAAGAAATCTTCTAAGCGGGTTCCAGTATGAGAGATTCCATGCCATGGTAACTGACTTGGCCTGTCTGAAATCAGTTATCGGGAATTCATCGAGTCCATCTCCTACTCTCGTTATCCTAGATAGATCAGACACGCCAAGCCCCAATTCTTGCCCAATGACGCAAGTGCGCATCATGTCCGGGGGAAAATTCACAAGCGACGCCAACACAGCGTCCAGGGCGACTGCGTCCACGCCTGCCGCAACAAGACCTATGAATCGGGGAGCGCCATTATTGGGGCCGTTTCCCTCCATGCCCAGTATACCATCGACTATTGAGACCGCCGGTCTCACCTGTTCAAGAATCTGTACGAGGACGGTAGCAAAATGGTCAATGTTCTTGCCTGCTCTCAAATGCCACGACGCCTTGTCAGTTCCCACAACAGTCCCAAAGAGATTTTTTACAGCTATAGTCAATCCCATCTGCGTATGAGTTTTTAGCTTGGGCAAATTTATAATCTTGTCGAATTCGAATATTTCTTCAGCCAGTTCAAGACGGCGAAATACTCGTCCGTCACAACAATCCAGACTCCTCTTCCGAGTAAACGGGCAGGATTGGATGTTCATTTTTCGCATGAAATCATCGTAACCCGACTTGGCAAGGACTTTATTAAGGTTTCCTAGTGGAGGACTATCCCCAATGAAGACACCCGCGCCATGGTCAATGATCAGTGACGCTACTGCTTCCACAAATGCTGGATGCGTCACAACCGCCTTTTCCGGGGCTGCTGACATTAAAAGATTGGGCTTTATCAGGACCTTATCAGACCTACCTACAATCGCCCTAAATCCTCCAATGTCCTCAATACGTTTGTATATGTTTTCTTTGAGTCTCGCGATATCATAATCCTGGGCTTTCCCTACACTAACTAGAGGTTCCATTCCTTATCCTGAAAGTGAATATTCTGGGTCCGTTTAAGGCAATATGCAGAGCAATCGGAACAATAGCCTAATATTGGACCGTTTTCAATCTCGGGAATTTATTGTAACAGCGATTTAGACTGCGATTTGGGCTTGACCTGAATAAGAATCTCGTTATACTAGATTTAATGGGTCTGGAGTTCCTTCCTCAAGGGACCTGGAACACATTGCTCAAAACAATAAAAATCCGCTTGGATCGCATAGACCGGGACGGAAGGAAATAAGTAGTAGCGCTGTACGCCTTCCCTTACTCGGGAAGGCTTTTTTTATGGCTGAATCAATGGACACCATTACTTCAGTTCGCGAAATGAATGAGTGGGCAAGATTGCAAATACCCGGTCGCAAGACCATAGCTCTTGTTCCCACTATGGGATACCTGCATGATGGCCATTTGAGCCTGGTAAAAAAGGCGCGCCTCGAAAATGACACCGTTGTGGCAAGCGTGTTTGTTAATCCCACCCAATTCGGCCGCAACGAAGACCTCAGCGTTTATCCTCGTGACCCGCAGGGAGACTCTGCAAAACTCGAAGCCGCTGGCGTAGACGTGCTGTTCATGCCTGACGCTCAAGAGCTATACGGCCCAGATTACGAAACCTTCGTGGATTTGGAAAGATTGTCCCTGCCTCTTTGCGGCAAATCTCGACCCGGTCATTTCCGCGGCGTCGCGACCGTTGTCTTGAAACTGTTTAATATCGTTCAACCCACTAGAGCCTACTTTGGCAGCAAGGACTATCAGCAGTTACAAGTGATCAAGAAGATGGTCAGGGACCTCAATGTTAATGTCCGGATAATCGGTTGTCCTACCGTAAGGGAACAAGATGGTCTCGCAATGAGTTCCAGAAACACTTACCTAACCCCAGAGCAAAGGAAGCAGGCGATCTGCCTTTACGAGGCCCTTATGCTTGCTGGTAGATTGTTTGCCACACGGGAGTCCGACCCCAACACTTACCTTCAGGCCATGAAGGACAGGGTCTTGGCTGAACCGGACGCCAGGCCGGATTACATAAGTCTCGTCAATCCGGAAACCCTGGAGGACCTTACAACTGTAAATGACAGCGCCTTGGCTGTGCTGGCAATAAGGATCGGAAAGACGCGATTGATCGACAACATGTTACTGGCCGAATCGGCCGATATAAATCAATAGGTCGAACCTAAGGAATTCGAGAAGTAATAATTTACGAAAACGAAATCCTCGAGATCTTACAAATCCGGGAGAATTCTAATGCAAAGGACAATGCTTAAATCCAAGATACATCGTGCGACAGTAACTGGCGCTTGTGTTGATTATGAAGGAAGTGTGACAATCGATTCCCGTCTACTTGACGCGTCGGACATTCTTGAATACGAACAAGTCCAGATTTACAACGTATCAAACGGTGAGCGTTTCGCGACGTACGTGATCAAAGGGGAACCTGATTCCGGTGTGATTTGCCTGAACGGGGCGGCGGCGCGCAAGGTTTCTGTGCGTGACTTGGTCATAATATGTTCTTATGTAAGTTTGGACGACTCGGAATGCAAGAACCACAAAGCTACAAATGTCTTCGTAGATAAGGATAACAAAATCAAAATAATGCATTGATTCCAGCGCATTATTGTTGATCATACATCCAGTAGCCTGATTATAGGGCTATTATCCTTTTCTTGAAATATGTTTCACCAAATGAAATGATTTCGTGCATGAGATGAAATATCTTCCTATCAATTTATTACGGAAGGAAGACATGGGAGAAATAGACCATACAATATGGAAGTCCGAATCAGTGGTGGCCCATTATCTTGACCGAAAAGATTCACGTCCATTAATTCAAGAACAGATCGAAGTGATGATTAAGCTGATTAAACACCTTTGCCACCCAGTCCACCGTTTTATGGATCTCGGATGTGGTGACGGAATCCTTGCAGCCGTGATCCTGGATAATTACAGGGATGCTACGGCCATCCTTGGAGACCATTCCGCGCCGATGCTTGAAGCGGCTAGATCGAAACTTCAACAGCTACCCGGATCGATTCATTTCTGTACCATTGATTACAGTCGACCCGAGTGGACTAAAGTTGTGGCTGAGTATTCTCCTCTTGACTTGGTTGTATCAGGCTTTTCCATCCATCACCAACCAGACACTCGCAAGCGGCGAATATACGCTGAAATTTTTGACATGCTGGCATCTGGAGGCATGTTTATTAATTTAGAGCACGTAGCTTCTCCAACTAAACGGATCGCTGAACTTTGGGATCGTATTCGGGTTGATTCGCTCTACGATTCGGCCGTCCATCGAGGGTTGAATAAGTCACGGGCCTTGATCGAGAAAGAGTACTTCGAACAGCCTGAAAGGGAAGCAAATCTCTTCTCCTTAGTAGAGACTCAGTGTGAATGGTTAAGAAAAATTGGGTATACAGACGTTGATTGCTTTTTTAAATATTTCGAGTTGGCAATTTTCGGAGGGCGCCGACCATAAGAAATGACTCGAAAAAGATGGATTGTGGCAAAAACGATGGGCCATTCTAAACTAATAAAAGTTAAAATCGCGATAAAGAGATCCTTTGTAGCGTCAATGATCTAAAGCAGACCATATGGACTTTCATGGTGGTCTGCTTGCAAATGCGTGAAACGGTATAAAGAAGCCAACAGCATCTACTTAATAATCGGTGCAAAGGCAGGGCAATGCGCAAAATTAATCCGGAATATATTTCATTGGTCAGCAAAGCGACCAATGCCTCTTCATATTTCAAACTGTTGAATATGCGTCTAATCGATTTTGACATAGGGTCTAGCAAAATTGAAATCGATGTTGACCCCAACAAGCATTTTCAACCCTTTTGTAATGTTCATGGAGGAGTTTATGCTTCGATTATAGACGCTGCGGCATTCTGGGCTGTATATGGGCAGGTCGATGAGAATGTTGGCATGACTTCGGTAGACCTAAAGCTAAACTACCTTTCTGCCACCAATGGATTGAAACTCATTGCTCACGGTAAAAAAATTAAACTTGGCCGGACGCTCGGATATGGTCAAGTTCAAGTGACGGATGAAACTGGGAAAATATTGGCCCACGGTACCTCTACGTTGATGATAGTCCCGGACCTTAATTTCAAATTTGATGAACCATTGCCTCCAAAGTTTTTGTAAACTGTTGACGAATAGAGAGGAGGAAAAAGGATGAATAATGTGAAAGTTATTCAAAAAGAAGGCGTGAAATGGGAGCCTCATCCCCAGTTACCCAACGTCGAGGTATCTTACCTGGTGTCCCACAGGGACGAAAACATGGATCTCACTTGCATGTTAGTCCATATTCCCCCTGGCGTCGACGCGCCGAAGCATACCCATGAGTGCGACGATATAGTTTATGTCCTCAAAGGAAAAGCCAAAATCTGGATCGAAGGTATTGGTGAAGTATCTGCGGTCCCTGGCACTTTTGTAAGAATTCCCAAGGGGGTGTTGCATCAACCTCACGATGTAGAGGAAGACCTGATCGTCTACGATGTCTTCTACCCTTTCCTGGCATGATCCAGATATTCGGTCCGATGCTGTTGGAGGCAATATACTCCGTCTTCGCCGAGTCAAAACCAGGAAGCCAGCCTCTTTTCTTTAGAGGCGGTCGCAAAAATTCTGGTGGGACGCGTTGAATCTAAAATTGAATTTACTAATTTACTCTGAGTAGTTGGGATAGGTCGTTTTAAATGCTGGCCAACTAAAAGCCGCGGGTGGCAATGATGATTCAGACGCATTTACTGGCTCTATACCATTGGGTGTAGATGAAAAGGGGAACGAGATTCTAGTCTTGTCGCCGAATCATTATTGCCAAGATCATTGACAAATTCTTCTAGCTCATCGCCTTGGGATGTCAACCCAGAACACAGGCCAATATAGAGTCCATCGGGCTCACAACGGCATCTCTGGCCACATCAATCTAGAATTGCTTGCCCCGATTTATTGAGTTTCGGGGGGCTTTTCTAAAAGCTCTCAGGTTGTCTATATCACCCATCTTTATCTATTCCCGAGGCGGTAATCCAAAGTGTGAGAGCGCTTCGATGATTGCGTGTGGATCATCTCTACCGAGATCGGCCAGAAAATGCTCTGGTTCAAACCACGGAGCTGACAACATGTCACGCATCGTGTTAAGCGCTGTCATTGGATCAACACCGGCGGCTACAGCCATATCAATATAAATGCCCTCACCTGCGCTTATCCTATTTATATTAGCTTCTCTAAAGGCTTTAAGATTTTCCATTTTAATCACCTTCCTTTTCACTGGTACTCACGACATCCGCATATTCCTTTCTTAAAATGTATAAGATTCCCATGACACATCCAAGATTCAAAATAGTTGCCATAAGATCACTGGGTGTATTGAACTTCGAGATGGAGATGTCGGTCTTTCTAACTCTTGCCACTGTCTCCTCTTACAAACTAAGAGCAGGTGGAGTGACTGTGGTCTTTTGTAACAGAATC
>JACWAG010000243.1 GCA_014874425.1 Syntrophaceae bacterium
GTCAGGCTAATCTTGACACAAGGCAGGCTGACATATCCAAGGCCGCAGGCAAGGTATATCATATGCCTATAGTGTATCTGACCGAATTGATAGGTGTGGCGTTCAATGATCCCAAAGTCGGGGCGTGGTTCGAGAAACATCTGGTCTCTCCTGTTCCTGTCCTGGCAAAAAGAGGCTTGTTGTGAGAATACTTTTATCCGATTATTCGCGGACAAATCCAGACACCATATCGACTCAAAAATTGATATAGATATTGAGTCAAAGTTCGGAGTGTAAGGTGAGCAACAAAAAAATTGGCGCAGTAATGACGATTGGCGGAGGAATCGGAGGTGTCCAGGCGTCTCTAGACCTGGCTGAATCCGGATTCAGGGTATATTTGGTTGATGAAAAACCATGTATCGGCGGAGTGATGGCGCAACTCGATAAAACCTTTCCTACCAATGACTGCTCCGCATGTATATTTTCGCCAAAACTTCAAACATTAGCCCAAAATCCAAATATTGAGATCGTGGCATACAGCCATATTGAAGGTATAGAGGGGGTTCCCGGTGATTTTCGAGTAAAAGTCAGACGTAAAGCGCGTTACGTTGATCCCGCCAAATGTACCTCATGTGGAGCCTGCGCTCAGAAGTGCCCAACTAAGATCCCCAATGAATACAACTTTGGGCATGATACCAGAAAGGCTATTTACAAGGATTATGCTCAGGGGATTCCGTCGGTATACACTATTGATCCGGACCATTGTCGAGTCTTCCAGGGTAAAAAATGCGGCGTATGCGCTAAAGTTTGTCCGGCCGGCGCTGTTGATTACGAACAAAAAGATGTTATCGAGGAATTCGAAGTCGGCGCTGTAATTATGGCCCCTGGATATGAGTTGTTCGACACATCCAAGGTATCGGAATACGGCCATGGCATTGCCCCGAATGTGGTCGTCAACCTTGAGATGGAGCGTATCCTTAGCGCTTCAGGCCCATTTAGCGGCGTTGTCACTCGCCCATCAGATGGTCGGCACCCGAAGAAAATCGCCTGGATTCAGTGCGTGGCGTCCCGAGACAGAAGAAAGGGTATGCCGCATTGCAGTTCAGTATGCTGTATGGCTTCAATTAAGCAGGCGGTCATAGCCAAAGAGCACGACGCCACTATTGAACCAACAATTTTCTTCATGGATATCCGTGCTTATGGCAAGGACTTCGACAAGTATTACGAGAAGGCCAAGACCGATGGCGGGGTCCGGTTCATCAGATCGATGGTCAGCCGCGTAGTCGATGACCCGGTAAGTCATGATCTGGACATCGTATATCTCGATTCGGAAGGTAATCTAAAAACAGAAACATTCGATATGATTGTCCTTGCGGTAGGTATCAAGCCATCTGATGAAGCAATAGAGACGGCAAGGTTGCTCAACGTAGACCTGGATTCCGAGCGATTCTGCGTTACCGGTTCATTTGAACCGGTGAAAACGTCTAGTCCTGGTATCTTTGTAGCAGGGGCTTTTCAGGCGCCGAAGGATATACCTCAAACTGTTATGGAGGCTTCAGCCGCGGCTGGTGTAGCCATTAGGATGCTGGCTGACCAGAGAAACACTCTTACATCCAAGAAACAACTCCCGCCTGAAAAGGATTTTTCGGGACAGGAGCCCCGTATCGGGGTCTTCGTTTGTCGTTGCGGGATAAACATAGCGTCTACTGTCGATGTGCCTGGTGTTGTGGAAAAGATTAGGGAGCTTCCTGGAGTTGTTTACGCTGGTGAAAACCTTTTTACCTGCTCTCAGGATACTCAAATTCAAATCAAAAATGTGATTCAAGAACACAATCTAAACAGGATGATTGTTGCTTCGTGCACGCCAAGGACCCACCTTCCTTTGTTCCAGGAAACCGCTAGGGAAGCCGGTTTGAACAAGTATCTCGTGGAAATGGCCAACATCCGGGAACATTGTTCATGGGTCCACATGAGTGAGAAAGAGAAAGCGACGGATAAGGCGGTGGACCTGATAAAAATGGCTGTGGCCCGAACAGCGAAGCTGGAACAGGTCCAGGATCAACAACTGCCTATGGTCCAGTCAGCTCTGGTCATCGGTGGTGGCGTCGCCGGCATGGCTGCTGCTCTAAACCTTGCAGACCAAGGATTCCCAACCCATCTTCTCGAAGCCACCGACAAGTTAGGTGGAAACGCTTGGAGCCTTTCGCACACTTTGAAAGGTGAAAATATTCAGCCATTTCTTGAGGGCATGATCAAGAAAGTCCAGGATGAGCCCAAGATAACTGTTCATTTTGACTCAAGCATTAAAGATGTGCAGGGGTTCGTAGGCGCCTTCAAGACTGAGATTACCGGAGCGGGTGGCGTTTCCGAGGTGATTGATCACGGCGTAGCGGTCGTTGCGACTGGGGGGTCTGAGTGGAAGCCCGACCTGTATTCTTATGGTCAGGACCCTCGAATACGGACCCATTTTGAAATGACAAAGGCTATGAAAGATGGAGACCCGCAGGTATGGAAGGCTGATACGACCGTTTTTATTCAATGTGTTGGATCAAGAAGTCCTGAACGTCCATGGTGTAGCAAAGTCTGCTGCAATCACACCGTTATGGACGCTATTGAGTTAAAGGAAGCAAACCCTGCGGCTAAGATCTTTGTGCTGTACCGTGATATACGGACTTTTGGACTAAACGAATCCTATTATGAAAAGGCCAGAAGGCTTGGGGTGATTTTCGCTCGATACGAGCCTGAAGCTCCTCCCACTATCCAACTGGGCAGTAAACTGCAAGTCAGTTTAAAAGACCTCATCTTGGGTGGGACTATGAACATTGCGGCTGACAATCTTGTCCTGGCGTCAGCAATCATTCCTAATGAGAACAACAA
>JACWAG010000244.1 GCA_014874425.1 Syntrophaceae bacterium
CATCACCCTCCCAAGCGCCTCTTGGGAATCTGGATCCCGAATCCAGCGAGTTAATTGACGGAGTTAGATACTTCAGGAGTTGTGGAAAACTTGTAGAACCTACTATTGAAGTGAAGGACGGAAAATACGCTAGAGCGACAGTGCGGGTCCTCCAAAACATCAATTTGCTAAAAATGGCGTTACGTATCGCCAAAAAATATAAACCAGACGTGCTTCATGCCCATTCACCTTTTACTTGCGGCCTGGTGGGTGATGTGGTGAGCTTTTTGACGGGTATTCCAGTAATTTACGAGATGCGCGGCATTTGGGAGGACCAGCACACAAGTCGTTACGGTATGGCTACAACCTCCCTCAGATATAGGGGTGTCAGATTTTTAGAAACTGTGGCGCTCAAGCGAGCTGACAGGTGCTTCGCTATATCCGACGCGCTCAAAGACGAGATCGTCTCCAGAGGCGTCGACCCAGACAAGATTATGATAGCGCCCAATGGTGTGGATGTTAGGAAATTTAGCCCCGGGAAACCCAATGATGAGTTGATTGAAAAGCTCGGACTTAAAGACAAACTAGTAATGGGTTATATAGGCACATTCTTTTATTATGAAGGTTTGGACTTATTAGCTCAAGCCTTCCAAATCCTCGCGTCAACCTTCCCGTCGCTCATGCTCCTTTTGGTGGGTGATGGTGAATCAATGCCTAAACTGAAGGATTTTGCATCCAAATCAGCTTATTCTGATCGTATCATTTTCACAGGAAGGATAAAAAACGATCTGATCGTGGATTATTACAAATTGTTTGACATATTGGTCCTGCCGAGAAGAGACGCAAGGGAGGCCAACCTGGTAACCCCTTTAAAACCCCTTGAAATAATGGCAATGGCTAAACCCTTGGTGGCTAGCAACATTGGTGGCCACAGGGAAATCGTTACAGATGGTGTCAACGGAGTACTTTTTACACCGGAGCAAACGGACGCCCTTGTTGAAAAATGCGGTCTATTGTTGGGAACTGTGGATGGTCGGATAGAATTGGGATACCGGTCAAGAAATTGGGTCATCGAAAATCGAGATTGGGGTGTATTGATAGAAAAATACATATCAGCTTATGAGAAAATTTCCAAGAGATTGTAAAGAACATCAAAAAAGATCGTCCCTCGCATCTTTGAGGATAAATAGCTGAACAGCCGACATTTGAAGAGGGTTAGGGTAAGGTGTCAGCGTGGCGCGACTGAAACTTTCAAAATTCACCGCCACATTCGCACCGTTTTCGCACCAGGAACATGTTGTGATCATTTCAAAAACATAAGCTCCAAGTTTTCCTTGCATGTATATCCTGTCACCAATAATTTCTCGAATAGCGCCTGTGTCTGATAATGGGATTACACTTTGACTGTGCGTTGAACCGTTTGGAGCGCTAATTAAAACGAAGGTAAAAAAGAGTACTATTTTTACTCTCGAAGCTAACTTCATTTGGAGCCTCCAGGTGGCTCCTCTTTTTTAACCTTTCCAAAGGAAGCAAGGACTCTGTATCCGGTAGCCGCTTCGAGCCTTGAAGGATCATCGAACGAATGGTCTAGGAATGTGGCTACAAATATTATTCCTATGCCAAGTGGAAATGAAAACAGGAAAGCGAGAATAACGTAAAGGCTCGTTTTCGGGAAAATAGGATTTTTAGGTATAGAAGGGCTACCTAGAATTTTTATATCAACAAGCTTTTGTCGACCTTCAGTAGCTTCCATCCGCGCCGCTTGCTCTTTTCCTACCAATTGTAAATATTGTTCTCTGGCAACGGATACATCCAATTGCATGGCTCTAAGTTCTTCACCTTTCTCCGACAAGGTTTGCATTTGCGCCATGACTCTATTTCGGCTCTCTTCCAGGCTGGCTTTCTTTATCCTCAATATAGAAGCTTCGCTAGACAGAGCGGATTTGAACTTTAACACCATATCTTGATATTGATCCTCAGCGGCAATGTAATCGCGGCTCCCTGCAGCGAAAATCTCTCCGACTTGTGATTGCTTCTGACTCGCCTGAATCATTTGGACGGCCAGAACATTGATAAGAGTGCTTTCTCCACCCCTTTGAGCGCCTGGCACAAGTTGTCCGGTGGGTAGCCCACCGTTTGCGAGAAGCGTCAGTATTTCACTATATTGTTTCATTCCGGCGTTGACATCTAAAAGCGAGTCTTCGATTAGTTTGAGGGTGGACATTATATCTGTTTCCTGTCGTTCGGGGATTGACAGGTTCGATTCCTTCTTAAATTTAACCATTTTGTTCCGGACAAGGTCAAATCTTGCTTTCGCCGCCTCTAGTTGCTCAGAAAAAAACCCTTGAACTCCTGGCAACGAATAGACCATGGAATGGAACGGAACGTAGACAGCAAGCAAAGTCGAAAGAATTTTCTGTACTTTATCCGGGTTAGAGTCTTTGAAGCTAAGGTCCAGCACTTTAGAACGCGCTACTGGTGTAACATCGAACCTGCTCATCAAGCTGTACGCCATGGCCCTTTCTTTAACCAAATCCTGGCCTTGCTTATTTTCGGGTTCTTTGTGAGATTTGAACAAACCAATTAC
>JACWAG010000032.1 GCA_014874425.1 Syntrophaceae bacterium
CTAAGAATTTGGGGAAATTTCTTTATCCACCCTGTTAGTTCGGACAGGGGCTTCGACTTACGTTTCATGATCGATCCAACTTGTAAAGCGGAAAGTATACCATCACCTGTGGTGGAATGGTCGAAGAAAACTAGATGACCTGATTGCTCTCCGCCAAAATTGTATCCATCGCTCAGCAATCTCTCAACGACATTACGATCACCAACCGGAGTCCTCACGACGCGGATACCCCGATCTCTCATGGAAATCTCGAGCCCGACATTGCTCATGACCGTAGCGACAAGAGTGTCACGTTTGAGCAGACCCCTCTCGAACATGTCGACAGCAACCATGCCCATGATGTGATCACCATCAACTACATTGCCTTTCTCGTCGGCAAATATGGAGCGATCGCTATCGCCATCCAGAGCCACCCCGAAACTCGCCCCGTATTTAAGGACTTCTTCGGTCATTCTCTCTGGGTGTAAAGACCCACAATCGAGGTTGATGTTTTTCCCATCAGGATGCGTTGACAGGGAAATGACCTCGGCCCCCAATTCTTGGAACACTTTGGGGGCGGCTTTGAAGCCGGCCCCGTTAGCGCAGTCAACGACGATCTTCAATCCCTTAAGGTTCGCGGCGCCTCTAGGAAGACTGTTTTTCAAAAAGACCAGGTAACGCCCCAAGGCGTCTTCCAATTTAAAGACTTGCCCTAAATGACACGTATTCAATTGGGTCTGCTCTATTGTTTCAGAAGTCAGAAGGCTTTCGATGACCAGTTCTTGCTCATCATCAAGTTTGAGTCCTCGATTATCGAAAAACTTGATCCCATTGTCTTCAAATGGGTTGTGAGAAGCCGAAATCACAGCGCCTGCGTCACACATCATGTCGGTCGTTAGAAAGGCCACGGCAGGTGTGGGCATGTCTCCAACCAGCACGACGTCGGTTCCCATGGAACAAATACCTGCGGCCAACGCCATCTCTAGCATGTGACCAGACAGACGGGTGTCCCTGCCTATCAAAATCCTCTTATTGTTTTTCGCCTCAGATTGATTAACTATTTTAGCCACGGCTTTGCCAATTTTTAAAACGGTCTCAGCGGTAATAGGCTCTTGATTAGCCACACCTCTTACACCGTCGGTTCCAAAAAAACGTTTGATCATAACCGATATTCACTTTCATCAACGTTGTCGTGATTCTCAATAAAGTGATTTATAGGCGCGGCGCGGCTTGACATGTCAAAATATGAAAATGAAGTTAGCGACTTGTTATCATGTATCTGGTGCTCGGATAAACTCATAACTTTTTATTATAAGAACTATGCGAGATTTTTTCAACATTTTAATCTAGACAACTACATTTGGCGATCTATGTTATGATATAAGTTCAATATGGGTAGAAAACAAAAAAAAGTTGTCGCATTAGTTGGACGTCCAAACGTCGGAAAATCCACTCTTTTCAATAGATTGGCGGGTTCCAGAAAAGCTATTGTGGATGATACTCCAGGACTTACCAGGGACAGGAATTACGCGGACGCAACTATTGATGACAAGTCTTTCGTAATAGTCGATACAGGAGGGTTCGAACCCCGGACAGATGACGACGTGTTGGCCCAAATGAGAACTCAGACGATGGTGGCCGTGGAACAAGCGAATGTCATCATATTCATGGGTGACGGTCAGGTAGGTCTTACACCTTCAGACAAGGAAATTGTACGGATATTACAGAAGACTGACAAAAAAGTATTCTATGTTGTCAACAAAATCGATTCAGAGAAGTCAGAATCAAACTACGTGGACTTTTTCCAGCTTGGTGTTGAATCAATCTACGCGATGAGCGCAAAGACCCGTTACGGTTTACGTGACTTCCTCGATGTCCTAATTGCCGAAATCGACCCAGACCTCGCAGACCCGGTCCAAGAAACCCTTTCCGAAGTGGTTATTCCACGCGTCGCCGTCGTTGGAAGACCAAACGTGGGAAAATCAACCCTGATAAACTTACTCGTAGGGGAAGAACGCCTCGTCGCCAATCCCACTCCAGGGACAACGCGTGATTCTATAGATACCATAGTTAAACGAAACGGTAAGGAGTATCTTTTCATTGACACCGCCGGCATTAGAAGACGGGCACGTATCACAGACCGCGTAGAAACTTACAGTGTGCAAAAAGCCTTCAGGAGTATCGATCGCGCCGATGTTGCTTTGGTTATGCTAGACGCCGAAGAGATCGTAACCGATCAGGACGCCCGAATAGCGGGCTACGCCCACGATAAGTGTCGTTGCGTTGTATTAGCGCTAAACAAATGGGATACGATAAAAAAGGACCCAAAAACTTTTGACTCCTGTGTGAGTGAGATTCGACGGTGTTTGAAATTTCTTGACTTTGCCCCAGTCGTGTCGATTTCCGCACTACACGGAACTCGATGTGTCAAAGTTTTTGACCTTATTGACGACATTTTCGAAAAATTTAGAAAACGCGTTTCAACAGCTACATTGAACAAATTCCTTGAGACAGTCTTAGCCCAGCATCCACCAGGAATGTTTCATCGATCCAAAAAAGTTAAAATTTATTATGTTACCCAGGGACGCATCGCACCTCCTGTTTTTACTTTCTTTTGTAATTACCCTGAGGCTATACATTTCTCTTATAGGAGGTTTCTTGAAAATCGTCTTAGAGAATATTTCGATTTTGGTGGATCTCCCTTGAAACTTGTGTTCAAAAAAAGGGTCGGCAAGACTTATGATTGAGCAAAATCTTTTTTTGCCCAACTAAAACTCTCTATCTAGAAACCTGGAGTATGGATCGCACAGACAAGCGGATAGTTCGATTCGGCGAAATTATGGACATGGTCAAGTCCTATTACCCGGACGCAGACCTTGATCTAATTCGAGCTGCTTATGTTTATTCAGCCAGAGTTCACCAAGGGCAGACAAGGATGTCTGGTGAGCCTTATCTGACTCACCCCGTCGCCGTGGCCGCAATTCTAGCTCAGATGAAACTCGACGAAGCTTCGGTCGTGACAGGCCTCCTGCATGATACCGTTGAAGACACTCTCACCACTTTTGAAGACATTGAGCGATATTTCGGGACAGAAATAGCCACTCTGGTCGACGGCGTCACAAAAATCAGCAAAATAGCCTTCCAGTCCAAAGAAGAACGGCAA
>JACWAG010000245.1 GCA_014874425.1 Syntrophaceae bacterium
GGGCGATACGATGAAAGAAGCATTCATAGTAGGCGCAGTAAGGACGCCTGTAGGGAAGAAGAACGGGAGTCTGTCGACTTTCCGTCCGGATGAGTTGCTCGGGACAGTCCTAAAAGAGGTCGTTCAACGTGTTTGCATAGACCCGGCTTTGGTTGAAGACGTTCTAGGCGGGACAGTGACTCAGGTTGGGGAGCAGGGTTTCACTTTACCCCGTATGGGCGCCTTGGCCGCAGGCTTTCCTGATGATACGCCGGGGGTGTCAATAAACCGGCAATGTGGTTCTAGCCTTACTGCCCTCAGTTTCGCCGCCGCGGAGATAATAGCCGGATGGCGGGACTGTGTAATCGCCTGTGGCTGTGAGATCATGAGCAGGTATAGCATCGCTGCTGAATGGCTAAATTTGACGCTGTCTAATGGAAAACCTGCTGGTATGCCGTTCGGCCAAGCTTATTTAAACAGGACCGGCGGCAAGTTTGTCGATCAGGGACAGGCGGCGGAACTCATCGCTGAGAAATGGGAAATCACGCGAGATGAAATGGACGCATTCGCTTTGCGAAGTCATCACCGCGCTCACAGGGCGCGGACCGAGGGTCGATTCGACAAAGAGATCGTACCCATAAAAGTACAAGCCGCCGGTGGCCAAGAAAAAGTTCTTACCCAAGATGAGACCATAAGACCTGAAACTTCGATGGAGGCCCTTGCGGCCTTGAAACCAGTATTTGGAACAAAAATGATGACTGCCGGGAATTCTAGTCCGATAAGCGATGGCGCTTCCGCTGTTCTTCTTATGTCAGACGCAATGGTTCGGAAACTTGGTTTGAAGCCTAGAGCCAGGATTGTGACTTCCGCAGTCGCAGGAGCAGACCCTGTAATGATGTTGACCGGGCCAATTCCAGCAACGGCAAAAGTCATGGAAAAGTCTGGCCTCAAGATGCGGGAATTCGATCGGATCGAGATCAATGAGGCGTTTGCCTCTGTGCCACTCGCATGGGGGAAAGAATACAAACCTGACTGGGGAAAGGTAAACACCAACGGTGGAGCTATAGCCCTGGGACATCCTGTTGGAAATTCAGGATGTCGTCTCGTTGTGACGTGTCTTCACGAACTGGAAAGAATTCAAGGCAAATACGGTTTGATCACTCTATGTACCGGCGGTGGTATGGCGCCGGCTGTTGTTATCGAAAGATTGTAGCATTTTAAGAAGAATAGTCACATTAAGTGGAAGTAGGCGTCGCTGCCCGCAATTGATTAATTAGGAAAAAACCACGGACCCGTTATGACTCCTAGTTTGTTTAGCAATAACTCGTCAATTGACCCAAGCGAAAAACAGCGTCCCCCAGGCAAGACTAAAATCATGGATGCGCTCAGATTACTCCTGGTCGACAAGGAATTCGTTTCTATAACCACAGTGGAGATCGCCAGGACCGCTGGTGTGACGGAAGCGTTAATTTACAAGTATTTTCAAGACAAAAGAGATTTGCTTCACCAGGTATTAGCCGAGTATCTAGGTGTCATGATCGCCCGTGCCGAAACAGATGTTCGTGGAATAAAAGGGGCGCTTCACCAACTGAGAAAGTTAATATGGTCTCACGTCAACATGTATGCCGACAACAGGGTTTTCGCCAGGATCCTTTTGCTTGAGGTCCGAAATTATCCTGACTATTTCAGCAGTGACGCATATCAGATGGTAAAACACTACACAAATTTTCTCCTGGCGCTCATTGAAAAAGGTGTTGAGGAAGGCTCGATCCGAAGTGACATCCCTGCGACTGCGATAAGGCAGGTGATTCTTGGAGCAATTGAACATGCTTGTCTACCGGGAATAATTTTCAATTATCCAATTCAAACCGACGAGCTTTCGGATCAGCTCTGCGAATCTATTTTTAACGGAATAGCCGCCCTGACTAGTTCTTAGATGCTGTTTCCAAATTTGAGGAGGAAGTTGATGGAGATCTTATCCTATACAGAAGACCACAATATTTTCAGGGACTCGATTAGGAAATTTTACGCTAAGGAGGTTACACCGTATGTCGATGAGTGGGAAGACGCCGGAATCGTCCCTAGAAGTATATGGAAGAAAATGGGAGAAAACGGCTTCCTTTGCATGCAGGTCCCGGAAGAATATGGCGGTCTGGGAGCAGACTTTCTCTACTCAGTAATACTTATGGAAGAAATGGGCCGAACCAATCATTTCGGTCTGGCCGCTTTTTTGCACAGCGACATAGTTGTTCCCTATATTACAGCCTACGCTCCAGAAGAGTTAAAACACAAATATCTTCCTGGCTGTATTTCCGGTGACATCATTACTGCGGTTGCCATGACTGAGCCTAACGCAGGGAGTGACCTTGCCGGTATGAGAACCACAGCGGTGGAAGAAGGTGAATACGTAATTATTAATGGGCAAAAAACTTTTATAAGCAACGGGATATTGTGCGACCTCGTAGTGCTTGCCGTCAAAGACCCGATAGTGAGTGATCCTCACAAGGCCGTCGACCTATATTTGGTGGAGGCAGAAACGCCTGGTTTTGAAAAAGGCAAGA
>JACWAG010000246.1 GCA_014874425.1 Syntrophaceae bacterium
ATGATATTCTCAAGCTCTACAATTTCTTCCGTATCCAGAACTACGGCTGTCTTTTTGACTTCAAGCATAACGTCTCCTAAATCACAGCCGGGATTGACAGCATTCAGTTTTCTGACACCATCGTGCCCAGCAGCTTTACCACTCTCGCTCTGATATCGTCTCTTATCTCCCTGACCCTATCAAGAGATTTACCTTTTGGGTCCTCGATCCCCCAGTCCTCGGTCTCAACGAACGTAGCAGGGCATATTCCCTCTACCCCACATCCCATGCTCACAATCCTGTCTGCCCGTTGCATCATTTCAGAAGTCAGTAGCTTTGGCCTGTTGCCGGTCATATCTATGCCCACTTCACACATGGCCTCCGCCACGGTGGGATTGACAACATCAGCAGGTTCCGTTCCAGCCGAAATAGCCCTGGCTTTTCCTTTTGCCAACCGATTGAAAAAAGCTTCGGCCATCTGACTACGACCGGTATTATGAACGCAGACAAAGAGAACAGTCTTCAAATCTATCCTTCCGTCGGTCGCCGCACGCATCCCGGCCCCACCCGCAGTGTTTTTTTTAATCGCTCTTTGTCAAGAGCAACTAACTCACTCCCTGCCGATGCTTTCCTGATAACCTCGATCAAGTCAGGGAAATATCTCTGTAGCCCCTCTGAATTTATGGAATATAAAGACCACAGCCCATCTTTTCTCAGCTTGAGAAACCCGGCGTCGTACAGCGCACTCAAGTTGCGAGAGGCCCTTGTCTGTGAAATATCCAGCGCCTGCATCACTTCACAGACACAGCATTCCTTTTCCAGGAGCAGGTTCAATATCCTGAGCCTGGTCTCATCTGACAGAGCTTTGAATACCTTTACCACATCACGCATTTTATAAACCCTTATATGCGCATTTACACATATATTCTATCTTGTTCATATGCCTCTGTCAAGCCAATCCGCTCGCCTTTGCTCAAAAGAGAGCCGTGGTGTAAACTATTTCAGGGTCTAACGATGCAGAGAGAAGATTTTGAGGCTCTGGTAGAAAAGGCGATCCAAAGGTTGCCCGAGGAATTTCGCGACCGCTTGGAAAATGTAGTCGTGCTTGTCTACGACTGGCCCAGCCCTCAACAACTGGCCAGTACAGGAGTACGGGGGAGAAACAGCCTATTAGGCTTATACGAAGGAATTCCTATGACCGAGCGTGGACAAAGCTACAATTTGGTACTGCCTGACAAAATCACTATCTTTCAAAAGCCGGTGGAATCGATATGTAATTCACCTGAGGAAATAGAACAAGAGGTCGAACGAGTGTTACGCCACGAGATAGCGCATCACTTTGGCATAGGCGATGGCAAACTACAGCCAATAGAAAACGGCTGGCGAGAAAACCAAATGAAAAAGCCTAGCTGACTTTCTCCCCTCAGCTTTTGCTCTTCAGTTCATCTTGGACAACCAGTCATTAGACCATATTGAGTTGGGATTTACTGAGGGTGCAGGCTCCGCCTTCTCTCTGAAATAGATATTGTCTTTGTTATTGTTCTGAACTCTATTCAAAACTTTTTTTAAAATGTTGACAGACATCTTCGCACCTCCCTTTCCAGTAAAATATTATGTAACAGGGCTGCTGAATTGTCTGTGATTAAAGTCGCCTTCCAGGTAGTGTATCAACTTGACGATGATCAATGTCATCCTGGGATGAGCAATCGCCACCGACAATAACACTAGAATCCGGTATCATAGTACTAGGAGTCGAACTTTGGGTCAAGCGACTGGCCGCCGTCGCCTAGACCAAAGTTCCCCCTCAATTTGTAGCTATATCGTAGCTAAAACGTATGCAAATCGACTTAGAGACTCTATGAAACAGGCTCTATTGTGACTTTCATGAATTGCGGGTTGCTGCGCTCTTTGACCTGCTCTTTCGCGGGTAGATGGTCATTGGGCGATCTTCAGTGTTCTGTTTGTATCTCAAGGTGCTTGGCATCTTTTTCTCTTTGACAAGTGCGATTCCCATTTGTGTTAGCTCGTTCGGTCTATAGAGCTTTGGCCCAGATTCACCATTCCTGCACACCTCAGATGTGGGCCAAGACGAAGCCCACGTGCCAACTCTTTGCCGAAGGTCTGCTCCAAGTTTGACGGAGTGACGGGCTATATAGACCTGTGCCTCGGTGAACAAAACGATGCCTTGTTCATCACGTACTCAACTTTGAATGTCTTCGCTCCGAGCCGCCAGATGCTCCGTGGTATAAATGTCACTGCGGAAAAAAGAATAGGCCGGTTTGCATATAAGCCCCCAACCTGGATTATAATCAAGAAAAAAATCCGCCAGTACATGGGGGGTGAAGTGTGCAGAAAAAGAAGACACTGAAAATAGACCTGGATGAATTATGTTCGGCAATGGAGGACAACTCCTGCGAACGTGAGCATTATTTGGACTTGGTAACTGGAGAAATACTCTTACTGACGGAATATATGGGTGATGATGTGGTGAAGAAACTGAGGGAAAATATTGATGATGACCCTGACCGCTACGACCGCATACCGAAAGCAGAATCCCATGAAGGGTATGAGGACATGCAGGATTTCATTGCCACGGTTAAGAATGAGCGTCTCTGGGAGTTACTGGAGGTGGCCATAAACGGCAAGGGAGCATTCCGGCGATTCAAGGATGTGCTGCTCAACTATCCTGAGGAAAGGGAGAGGTGGTTTCATTTCAAGGATAACAGAGTACAGGCAAGGGCTTTGCAATGGCTTGACGAATCGATGTGAGTTTAATCGAGGCGTAGGTTTATGACGTTAAACGCTAACACGGTTGAGCAATTGGCGGTATGGTGTTTACAAAGCGATACCCTGGCTGATGTCAGGGTATCGGCTCGTCGGGATTTCTTCGGATATGATGAACCCGGCGAAGCTCACTATATGGAAGGCGCCGGTGATGTCGCCAGCCGGGAACGGCGTTTTCTGGGGTGGTTTGCTCTAACCTTCAAACTACCGGATGGAAGAAGCCCCGCGGAGCTTGCCGCAGCCGCTGTCCTCCGCG
>JACWAG010000247.1 GCA_014874425.1 Syntrophaceae bacterium
CGTCATAATCGAAAACAGCCCTTGGTGGGATAATGGCTTCATCCACAATAAGTTTCTTCTGGCCCTTCACAGGATCGGTAATGTTGGAATACTTTGTCAAATGCGCCCCGGAACTGGCCGCAGTCATAATCGCCAACACCGGCATAATCGTGCGACCGGTTGACTGACATACTTCCGATACCTTTCCTACTCCAAAGTATGGATCAAGCTCAGGTGTAACATCACCTAAAGTGGCCAATACCGCAGCGGCTTTGACTGCGTCGATGCTCGATCCACTGTCCATGACAACCAGCACATCTGGTCGCTTGTGCATTATATGAGAGTGAATTCGATAAACGTCCACAAATGGAGCGTTTGGCCCTGCTCCGTTAACTATGTCCACCACTTCGAGACCAGCATCGGTAAGATAGCCAAGAACACGGTCCCTATAAGGCGTGAACCAGTCAAACTGCACTGGCCCTACAAACATCACTTTTTTATGCGAACCTGCTCGGTCCGCTAAATCTGAGGCAAAGGGACCAATCTGATCCAGAACATTAAAGCCGAAGGCATAAGTGTCTCCCTTAAACTCTCTCAGGATAGCCTTAGCTCGAGAAACCGCGTCATCCATGTTAATTTTCCTCCGTTTCATAAAGGCTTGCCCCTTCCTAAAGCAAGGACAACTTTATGACTCTTCAAAAATCATTTGGTCTTTCTTAGGAGCTTTCAGTTAAAAGTCGTTTAGCCACTTATTATGACCAATTATAGCCAACTGGTGAACCAAATATTAAACAAATTCCCGAACGGCGTCAATTGAGACCCCCATCGAGCAATCTGTTTCTTGTTCCAAAATAATGTCTATAATGTAAGGCGTTTTGGCGGCTACAGCTCTCTTTAGAGCGTCCTTAATTTGATCGGGATTTTCCACTCTTTCGCCGGTAGCGCCGCAAGCTTCCGCAAATTTAACAAAGTCAAACCCTCGACCATTGTTTATACCATCGTACCAAATTTGAACCTCGAAATTCATATCGTAAATATATTTTTCAGCCTGACGTATTAGCCCTAGATAGCCGTTGTTAAGCACGACTATCACAAACGGTACACCATACATGACGGCGACAGGAAGTTCTTCCATACAAAATTGAAAGCCAAAATCACCCACAACCTGGACAACCTGCTTTTCGGGACGCGCCACTTTTGCGCCTATGGCCGCAGGGAGGTCCCAACCTAATGGACCAGCGCCCCCGCAATCAAGGTAATGCCTGGGTTTAGAGATCTTTTGCAGTTGGCCTGACCAGATTTGATTCAATCCGATGCAAGTCACAAAGACTGTTTCTTCATCAAAGAATTCATTTAGTTCCTTAAAAACCCTTTGGGCCTTTATCGGCACATCATCATAGTCCACTTTACGAGCTAGTTGCTCGCACAGATCAGGAACCTTTTTGGCCCAAGCGTCTGTGGACCGGGCGGCGCTACGACTTCGGACTTCATCAAGGATCGCAATCAGAGCTTCCTTGGCGTCTGAGCATATACCCAGCTCAGGTGTAAGGTTCTTTCCGATTTGCCCTGGGTCTACATCGATGTGTATGAACTTCCGATTCGCAGTGTAAACTTTGATATCACCGGTGTGGCGGTCGTTAAACCGTGCTCCTACGGCGAGCACTAAATCCGATTCAAGGAATGTCCGATTGCCTGATGGTGTATTGCACTGGATCCCCACATGTCCAGCCATCAGCGGATGGCAATGGGGGATCCCAGATTTGCCCATGTAAGAAGTAACCACAGGAATCTGCAAATATTCTGCTAGAGCTACAAATTCCTCACAGGCGTTAGCGAGAATTACCCCTCCACCAAGCAGCATGACCGGTCGTTCAGCGGACATCAGCATGTCGACAGTCTTTTTTACCTGCCTTGAGTTAGGTCTTAGCCTTGATATTGTCAGAGGCCCGTCTGATTCGGGGTCGTAAACTATCTCTCCCTTCTGGACATCCAGCGGGAGGTCAATCAATACAGGCCCTGGCCTGCCTTCACGCATCAGCTTGAACGCCTCACGAAAAACCCATGGGACCATGGCCGGTTCCTTGACGCAATAAGATTTCTTTGTGACAGGTTTGGCAATTTCAGCGATGTCCACAGCCTGAAACGCCTCCCTCCCTAGTTGCGCACGAACGTTTTGTCCGGTCAACGCCAACAGCGGGATGGAATCAACTTGAGCCGTATAAAGACCGGTTATAAAGTTAGATGCTCCTGGACCTGAAGTAGCGGCGCAAACTCCTATCGTTCCGATTGCACGCGCATAACCGTCAGCCATGTGAATGGCGCCCTCTTCGTGTCTGCAGACCATGTGCTTGATTTGTCCATGGTTCTTTAATGATTGGTAGAAAGGTAGAATCCCGGCTCCGGGGATTCCAAAAATGTGACGGACTCCTTCATCATAGAGTATAGAAACCGCAGCGTCCATTGCAGTCATTTTAGGCATGCTAAAATACTCCTTGTAATCTTTTTTATGATTCTTAACCCCGAAAGTCCTCTTTGATTCCTCAAAAGTCCATTACAGTCTAACAATCCGTCCCAAAGTCGGAATCCAGGGTTACGGTAAAACAGGTCCTTTTTTTGTATAGCCAAGATCCGCCGAAATCTTCCCAGCCGCCTGCCGAACAAGTTCGCCGACAATCGGCGTTCTGTCAGATGTCAACCGCGAACTTGGCCCGGAAATGCTTACTGCTGCGATGATACTTCCGATGTGCTGACGAATAGGTGAAGCCACACAGCGCACTCCAATCTCCATTTCCTCGTTGTCCACAGCGTATCCAAGTCGGCGAACCGCATCCAGTTCACGGTTCAAGG
Organism: Syntrophaceae bacterium; assembly: GCA_014874425.1. Taxonomy (GTDB): domain Bacteria; phylum Desulfobacterota; class Desulfomonilia; order Desulfomonilales; family Desulfomonilaceae; genus CAJBEZ01. Next base: position 2,827 of record JACWAG010000247.1, read on the forward strand.
CTGTTTCATCCCAAATTGTTTTTTCAGTGTATTTTTTCTTGGCCGCAGCCCTCCAATATTCAGAAACAAACCCTGTGGACTGACCAGCCAAGTATGCCTTCCCAACTCCAGTACAGTAAAGTGGGGCCCTTGTGCCGACACGCGTGAACATACGCAGCAGGGAATCAGAGTTTGCTACCTGATCTACGTAAACTATTTCAGATCCATCGAAAAACGCCAGATTTACTGTTTCTGAAGTGGTTTGGGTAAGAATCACCATATGAGGTCGGGCTACAGCAATGACGTCAAGATTTTCCCTAACCACGGCGGCCATTTCTAAAAACTTCAAGGACAGTTGATATTTCTTGGTTTCATGGTCCTGTTTGAGGTAACGAGAATTTGTCAAGACGCCCAGAAGTCGATGTGTAGTCGAAGGAGGGAATCCCAGTTCCGCTGCAAGATCACGCAATCCCACACTTTTGGTTTTGGCTACAGCGTCAAGAAGGTTTAGCGCTTTTTCCAAGGATGTGAGCTTGGTCATCTTTTCTCCGCAAGGCGGCTATTTGTGGTATTATTCCATTATATGGAACCATGATCAGCAATGTGGCACAAGAAGACATTAATCCTCATTCCCGGTTTTGTCCATACTTTTTTCAGTAGTGACAATAACTAAATAACAAATTTCTCATATCTCGTGAATCGTTTCTCTACTTTGGCTACAAAACTATATCAATTCCATACCAGACTATTAACCCCTTGAAAGAGATGTAGAATTCATGCACATTATGTCTCTAGGTTTTGGATAGCGGAGGAGGTGTTCATATCTGAGTTTTCAGAACAGCGGAGAATACCGAGAGGTTGTGTTAGAGTTCCGAACGCCCACTCAACACGATGTTTTTTGGACTCCCAGTCGTGGTGGACATACAATCTTTACGATAACACCACTTCAAGAAGCTGTTTCAATCAACATTCATGTAGAGTAACCTAAATCTTCCTTGCGGCAAAAAATCAATCAACAGGAATCTTAGGAATGAATTACGCTGAGTATGTCAAAGGTTTTTCTTTTCGCTTCGTGAACCCGCGAACAAGACTGCCCATCTCGGATTCATATTTCCGATCCCGACTAGTTAGCATACTGGCTTCCGGTGGAATGGGAATTCCCGAAAGAGTAGGGGCGTTATTTGATCTAATTAATACGAAATATCCCGAGACAAACCCGGAGATCAGAGCCAACATGAAAAAATTGATCTCCGTGCCTCGTATGTCCACTTCCGCAATCGGCGCAATTATTAATCGAAGCGTTTCAGAAATGAGACCAGACGAAGCCTTTGTAAACGTTGGGGTATGGTATGGTTTTACTTTTTTCTCGGGAATTATCGGAAATGAAGGTAGAACCTGCGTGGGCATAGACAATTTCTCCCAATTTGGTGGGCCGAAGCGACAGTTTCTAGAAAACTTTGATAGATTA
>JACWAG010000248.1 GCA_014874425.1 Syntrophaceae bacterium
CATCGGACCTGTGCCAGCGCCCCAAGGCTTCAAGTAATACCCGGATTTTCAAGTTGGCCCCCGCTCCCAGTTCCACGATATCACCCTTGCGGAACCCTCGAACGATCTCCTCGGCATACTTGTGGAGCAACCAGATTTCGGTTCTTGTCGGATAATACTCTGGAAGATTACATATGAGATCAAATAACAGCGATCCACGGGCATCATAGAAGTACTTGCTCGGTATGTATTTCTGTTCGGCCCTGAGACCCTCCAGAATATCATGAGCCTCCATGTTGGTTGCGTCTTCTTCGAAAAGATCTCGGCCAGTTAGTCCTGTTAAAGCAAGAGATTGACGCATAACGGATACGCTCCTTTTCAACAGTCGGGACATTGAAGCCTGTAAATAGCATTGCATCGCTGCGTCAACTTGTCCAATGACTAGCGGCAGGGAACGAAGCGGACGCCCGCGGCAGTGTCTTTGATAATGTCTCCCAAGAGATTGATCGTACGGTCGATCTCTTCTTCGGTATTGCCCTGGCCCAGCGAAAATCTAAGCGAACAATGAGCTTGCTCTGGAGATAGTCCCATGGCAAGCAGCGCGTGTGATGGTTCCGGCTCACCAGCCCTACATGCGGAACCCGATGAGAGAGCGACACCAAGTTGATCCAGGGCGATAACAACCGACTCCCCCCGCATTCCGGGTAATGTAATGTTAATCGTGTTAGGAAGTCTCTCCTCAAGTGGCCCATTGCGTCTGGCGTCCGGGACGATTTTCTTGATTCCCTCCTCCAGCCGATCCCGAAGTCTTCGTACCCTATCCATTTGAGGGAGCCTTTGAATCGCCTGTTCAGCAGCTTTGCCGAGTCCTGCAATACCTGGAACGTTTTCAGTTCCCGCTCGCAATCTGTGTTCTTGTTTGCCACCATGAACCAGTGGATAGAGCGTAACCCCCTGCCGAATATATAGTGCGCCAATCCCCTTGGGTCCATGGATCTTATGGCCCGACATCGTAAGGAGATCCACCTCCCACTGCTGGACATCGATGGGAATCTTACCGACCGCCTGCACTGCGTCCGTATGGAAAAGCACGCCCCGTCCTCGGGCCACGCGTGCGAGGTCGGATATGGGTTGGAGGGCTCCTGTCTCATTGTTTGCGGCCATAACGCTTATCAATATTGTGTCCGCGGTTAAAGCGGTTCTCAGGTCATCCGGATCAACTAGCCCATCCCGGTTCACCGGAAGCTTGGTTACTCTAAAGCCCTGCTCCTCCAACCATTTGCATGCTCCCAACACAGCAGGATGCTCTATAGCGGTTGTAATGATGTGATTGCCCATTCCTCGACGAGCAAAGGCGACCCCTTTGATCGCCAGGTTGTCTGATTCGGAGCCTCCGCCCGTGAACACGATTCTTCGTGCAGTGCAGTTGAGCAATTGCGCTACCTGCCGCCGCGCGGATTCAACGATGAATCGGGCTTCATTGCCGAGCGCATGAATGCTCGAGGGGTTGCCGAAGCATCGTTCGGCGCATTCGGCCACAGTTTTGGCGACTTCCTGGTCCATTGGTGTGGTAGCGTTGTGGTCCAGATAGATGCGCTGTTTCGTGTTAGCTCCTTGCGTTCCGTCCTTTACCGGCATCAGCGACTGAAGTCCCTCGGTTCGATCGCCGATCGCTATTGGCGAAGTTTCATCAAGCTTGACCACTTCGCACAGCAGTGATTTATATACGGGAAACCCTGAGATGGGATCGTACCGGTGCAGATCGGTCAGATCGTTGACATTACAGTTTTGCCACGCTTCCGGTCCTACAGGACCACCTCCACCCATACTGGCGTCGACTACACCCTGCATAATGTTATCGGTCACGTAAGCCCTGAACCTGACGCCACCCCGGGGACTGAGCACTTCAACGAGGGCGCCAGTTGCAATGTTGCGGATCCCTGCGTCCTGGGAATTCATGGTGACTGTCGGTTCCGGACTCTTCCTGACCAGATCGGGCACATTGTGGAACTGGGAACGAAAATCGGTGGTGACTCTAGATCCGGAACTAAACACCAGAGGGAACTGTTCGGTCAGGTCTGGCCGCGTCATGGGGCCTTCTTTCGGTTCTGTATAAACCGGAAGAGGGTCGTAGCCGTGTTCCTCGAGGATGGTCGAAGCGATTTCAAATTTCCCTGTGGGGGTCTCGAAGCCCGGTTGGCCATCCAATCGCAGCTTCCCTTTCTCCCACTTGCGGTACTCCATCATCACTGTGCGAACCCGCGCCAAGCCGCCCGCGGCCCGCACCTGTTCAAGGGTAAACCCGGAGTCCTTCAACGCATGCCTTAGCACAGCTTCTTCAGTCTGAGGATAGAGATGCCCATACCCCAGCCGTTTAGCTAACTCGGCAAGAATAAAGAAACCGTGGCGAGCCTCCCCTTCGGGCTCGACGACGCGCTCCCGGACCCTGAAAAGCGGGCCATACACCATGTATGACTCAATTTCATAATATGTCGTCGCCGGCAGCACCAGGTCGGCATACGCAGCGTCGGCAGTGAAAAAACGATCTATGCATACAAGGAAGTCCAAAGCTGATAGAGTCTCGCGCCAGATATGGGGCTGAGGCCACGCAGTGATTATGGAACCGCCTTCGACGATGAGTGACCTGATCGGATATGGTTGCCCATGCAACACAGCGTCCGGAAGGCAAATGGCATGCGACTCGCCACGGTATGCGCTATACACGGGGAAACGATCGCGACCGAGCGCCTTTTTCACGTCCGGGTTGGCCTGATGCCCCTCCCGATTCATAGGGAACTGGTTCTCCCTCATAGTGAAACACCGGCCGCCCGGGACATCAAGCTGACCGGACAGCGCCCAGAGCGTCATAGCTGCCCTAATGGCTTGTACCCCACTGTCGCTGTATTCCAGACCGCTGTACATGACCGGGGAAGCTCCCCTAGCCGAGGCTATACGTCTGGCCAGCCCTCGGGTCGTGTCGGCAGGAACGCCAGTGATCGTCTCCACCACCTCGGGGCGAAAGTGCTGACAATACCTCGCGAAGTCGTCGAAACCATGGGTCCAGTCCTTAAGAAAACGCTCGTCGTAGAGTTCCTCTTCGATAAGAATCTGACACATTCCGAGCGCCAGGGCTCCGTCAGTGCCCGGCCTAATTGGGATCCACTCGGCGTCGGTAGCAATTGCAGCGCCGGTACGCCTGGGATCGATAACCACGATCTCGGCGCCTCTCTGCCGGGCCTTCATGATACGGGCGAAGTCCAAAGGAGGGCAGTCGGTCGCGGGATTAGCTCCCCAGATGACAATGAGATCCGCGTTCTCTAGGTCCGAGAACATATTGATCATCATTCCACCCGCAGTCACGTGAGGAGCGATCATCGCAAAAGATACGTAGCACAATGCCCCCACGCCCAGAGTGTTTGGCGATCCAAAGGGGAAGAGGAGGCTCGAAGCCGAAGATACCGCTACTCCCTGAGGCTGAAACACATCGCACTCAGACTGTTCGAAACTTCCTCTCCCCGTGTATATGGCTGCAGCTTCCGGCCCATAAGTTTCCCTGATGGAGTTGAGCCTGGAGACGATGATGTCAAAAGCCTCGTCCCACTTAATGCGTGTGAACTCATAACGCCCCTTTGGGCCGGTCCGAAGCAGCGGATGTCGCAGCCGATCGGGCGAATAGACTATCTGGGGCGACTGGCGGCCCAGATCGCACATGATACCCAATTCTGAGTCATTATCCGGCTGTACCTCGCACATCTTCCCCGCAGCGTCATAGGTTACTCTAACCCAGCAACCGGCCGGGCAGATGCCGCACAAAGCCCGGCGCTGTCGCTCAACTCCGGCATCCTCAGCAACTTTTGTCAAAAGGACCTCAGCAACCCGCCCCGAACCGATTTGTCACTTTCAGAAAGTATTTCAAATGTCATTATTCATATTAGTTATTTGACCAGAAGTAGACGTGTTTCCACGTCTTGGGTCCCAATCATCTGGGGCGTATAAAATAGCGTAATGAGAGACTCCAATAGGGGATCTCCAATACTCAATGAATTCTCGCACCTCTTTTTTCGTTTCGATGACACCAAAATGGCCTTCGAGAAGCACATCCGCGTTCAGGTCGAGGAGTCTTCCCAGCGAATCCAGATACTGTTTTTCATCAGACAGTAATTCCGAATGGATTGGACCGTGGATATCCTGGCCAAAAAGGATAAGCTCACCGTCAATCTCTGTAGTATACACGACTGAACCTGGAGAGTGACCCGGGCTGTGAATGGCTTTTATAGCGCCACTACCGATAGAGAGATTGGTTTCATGGCCCTGCAATTTGGTGTCGATGGTGAACGGTTCGAGGGTAGCTCCATACCACGAAGCTCCAGTCACGCGATTGTCGCCTGATTCAAGATAGGTCGCATCCAACTCATGAGCCACGATTCGGCAGCCATATTCGTCTCTCACGGCTTTGGCTCCACCTGTGTGATCGAAGTGGCAATGAGTCAACAGAAGATATTCGAGTTGTACATTTGGTGCCAGGCATTCGGCAATGTTTTTTCTCAATTGCCCTTGACCACGCCCACTTCCTGCGTCAATGAGGGCCGCTATATCGCCGAACCTTACAAGGTAGATGGCGGCGTCTGAAGGATCAGTCAAGCCGTTTCCGCCTACTTGCCAGAGATTATTCCTGATTCTTATGCTCACTCTTAACACCGACATGGTTCCGGACCCGGAGTTATACAATTCTCAATGAATTCTCTGACCTCCTTTTTTGTCTCGATGATACCGAAATGGCCTTCGAGAAGAACATCGGCATCCATGTACAGGAGTTTTGTCAACGAATCCACATAGTGTTTTTCGTTAGACAGAAAGTCCGAATGAATCGGACCGTGCGCATCTTGTCCGAAAATTATAAGCTCGCCGTCAATCTGTGTAGTATATACGACTGAACCTGGAGAGTGACCTGGGCTGTGAATGGCTTTCACTGTACCATTACCGATCGAGATGGTAGTTTCCTGTCCCTGTAATTTGATGTCGATCGTAAACGGTTTGAGGCTAGCTCCATACCAGGTGGCTCCAGTTACTCGGTTATCGCCTGATTCGATATAAATCGCATCAAGTTCATGAATAACGACTTGGCATCCAAACTCGTCTCTCACAAGCTTGGCTCCACCTGTATGATCGAAATGACAGTGAGTCAGTAGCAGGTATTCGAGTTTTACATTTAGTCCGAGACATTCGGCAATATTTTTTCGCAATTGTGGATGATTTCGACCAGTTGCGGCATCAATGAGAACTGCTTTGTCACCGAATCTTAGTAGGTATGAGGCGGCGTCCGAGGGATCAGTCAATCCCCTGCCGCCGACTTGCCATAAATTATTTCTGATTCTTACGCTCACACCTACCCCTTTTCGAACAAATGTGAAACAGCGAACCGTGTTAGCCCCTTTTTGACGCCGACATCCGGGAAAAGGTATCAATGACCTTCTGCATGCCATACTTGTCGATCATGGATTCCAGACCTATCTCCACGTCCTCCAGTTTTACTTCTTCCTCTACTTCCTCTTCTCTTTCTTCATAGATCAGCACATTGTTGAGACACTTCTCAACACATTTCGGTTTCGATAGTGGTGGATCGCTTTCACACATATCGCATTTGAGAGGGAGACCAGAATCGGGTTCCTTGAAAAAGTCCCTGGATGGGCAGGAAGCCCTGCAAAAGGAACACTCTTCGTATTCCTTGCCGTCAATCACGTATTTGTCCCTACCCATACATTCGGCTGGAGCATACTCCCCAGCGAATACCGGAAGCCATATATTTTTCAGACGATGACTAATCACATGAATGCGAGCCCTTGCCGGATTTACACTGCTGTATCTGGGCGTAGCATGGTATGTTGAGCAAATGGTCTCACATGCCCTACAGCCGTTGCATTTATCAGCTTCTATCTTGATTGTCTTGACTATCTTCTTAATTTTGGCCAACTTTCAAGATCCCCCTTTTTTCCAGTTCTTCCGCTACATACCCCAGGTCTAGTTCCATTAATCTTTCTCTTGTAGGTATGCCGTCCATATTCCATCCCTTAAATTTGTAATATGTAGACAAAAGTTGTTCTTCAAGTTCAGGGAATCTCCTTTTCCAGTGGTCTTCAGGGGGCTTTTCGTCGGATCTCCTCATACCTCTCAGGTTGTTGAAAGCACGGTGAAGATTCCTGCTCCTGTTGACGATCTTTTTTAATCCAGCTTCATCCAGGTCCATCCCCGTCGCTGCCGAGATAAGTAATGGGTAGTTGTGTATATGATATGGAGGCTTCAGACAAAATGACGCCATCCCGGCGCATAATCCCAGAGCGTCATCAATGTTGTGCAGCATCTCCATCCAATCAACAATTTCGCTGGCCATATCAGGAGTAGGGAAATATGGTATCGCTTTATCTCCTCTAGGTTCCCATTCGACTACGAATTGTTTAAACCTATCGTCCGGGACCTGGGGCCAATCTTTCACAAAAGTTTCTCTCTGTTCTTTCGTGGG
>JACWAG010000249.1 GCA_014874425.1 Syntrophaceae bacterium
GAAGCCTTTTACAAACTGAACCGGAAGGAATTTGTTGTCCCGGAAAAAGTTAAAATTAGTCAGATCCTGTTAAAAGTCCCGGAAAAAGCTTCGGACCAAGAAAAGGAAGCTATCAAGGAAAAGGCCTCCAAAATGGAACAGGAGCTCAAAAACGGCGCCAACTTTCAGAAACTCGCCAAAGCCAATTCTGAGGATCAAAGCACAGCGTCAAAGGGGGGCGATTTAGGTTGGGTCACAAGAGGCTCACTGGATACAAAGATCGAAGAAGAGGCGTTCAAACTTAACAAAGGTGCGATTTCACAGCCGATTTTTACGGACCACGGCTATCATCTGATCCTTGTTCAGGACAAAGTTGACGAGACCGACAAGCCATTTCCCGAGGTTAAAGACGAAATTGTCCAGCGTTTGAAAGACGAGCAGGCCAAGAAAAAGATAGGGAAATTCGCTGATGATTTTTACGAACAGGTCTATAGGTCGGAAAATCTGCCGGAGCAGGCCAAGAAATTTGGGCTAAAAGTCGAAATAGCTGATTCAATCACCAAAGAGAGTGGTATCCCTGGAGTAATTGATGACCCGAATTTTTCGCGGGAAATATTTGAACTGAAAACGGCTGAAGTTTCAAAATTGTTACACAATGGGGACAATTACCTTGTTGCCCAGCTCCTGGAAAAAAGGCCCGAGAGAGTTCCTTCTCTTTCCGAAGTTAGAAGCCTTGTAGTGACGGATTATCTTAAGGACCAGGCCATGGCGGCTGCGGTAAAAAAGGCGGACGGATTGATCGCTGCTATAAGTAAGAATTTGGCGGAAGCGGACAATATCGCCAAAGAAAACAACTTGACTTGGGAAACATTGGATCCAGTTTCAAGAACTGCCGGCTTCGTTCCACAGCTCGGCAAATCGAACCAAGTGTCAGAAATGCTGACATCAATATCCCAAGGGTCTCCGGTGTACCAGGCGCCCATTACTACATCTGCCGGGGTAGCAATAGTCAGATTGGCAAAAGTTGATCCTGCAAGCGAGGAGGACTATGAAAAAGGAGCGACCGAATTTAGAAATTGGGTGCTGGAAGTACGCAGAACGGAATTTTTAAAGGGGTGGTTAAGAATGTTGCGCGATCGGTCGAATATTGATATAAACCAAAAACTCCTGTAGAATTCTTTCGCGCAATCCCTACAAGGGGTTGATAATATTTTCTGCAGTCACGCTATACACTTGACATTAAGTCGGCCCGCTGTTAATCTTTAGTTATGCGGGTATAGCTCAGTTGGTAGAGTGCAAGCTTCCCAAGCTTGATGTCGCGGGTTCGAACCCCGTTGCCCGCTCCAGAGAGTGGTTTTTTGCCACCCGGGTTTTTCATAATCCCGGGTTTTTTATTATAAACAACACGCGATCAGGTTGGCGCGTAAAAAGGAAATGGTTACAAACCGTAAACTTCTGTCGGATCTGTGGACCATGATCGAGCCAGTGCTTGAACCTGACGGGATCGAGTTGGTTGAAGTGGAATATTTACTTTTAGGAGGCTCATGGACCTTGAGGCTATACATCGACACTCCCAATGGGGTAACTATCGATGATTGCGCAATGGTTAGCAGACAAATCGGAGCCTTGCTCGACATGGAAAACCCGATAGATCATCGCTATAACCTGGAGGTTTCTTCTCCCGGGATAAATCGGGTCATTAGGAAACTTCAGGATTTTGAACGATTTTGCGGACGACAGGCCCGGATTAAAACTACGCATAAGATTGACGGCCGAAAAAATTTTTCGGGCATGCTGAAAGGAACGCTGGACACTACTGTGCTAATGGAATTGGAAAATAGAGTTGTCGAGATCGACGTGGAAAATATAGAGAAAGCTCATCTAGAGACGCCGCCGGACGAAATTTTGCAGCAAGGCCTTCACAAAAAGCCGTTTAGCGTGGGAGGGTGACCATATGGGAAGTTTGGACCGAATGATTGATCAAGTGGCCAAAGAGAAGGGAATTTCGAGAGACACCTTAGTGGAGGCCCTTGAGGCGGCCCTGGTTTCGGCAGCTAGGAAGAGGTTTGGTCCGAAGGTCGAACTGGAAGCGCAATACAGCGATTCGACTGGAGAAATCGAGGTCTTTCGTTTCAGAGACGTTGTGGCCGAGGTACAAGACGACAGTGTCGAGATTGACCTCGAAACGGCACGGCAGGAACTTGATCCCGATGCCGAAATTGGTGATCAGTTAGGCGAAAAGATTGAGGCCGACACCTTTGGTCGCATTGCGGCTCAAACAGCCAAACAGGTCATTATCCAAAAAGTTAAGGATGCTGAACGGGAGAATATTTACGCTGAATATAAAGACCGGAAGGGTGACATAGTTACTGGTATCGTGCAACGATTTGAAAAGAAGAACACTGTTGTGAATCTTGGACGGGCAGAGGCCATTCTACCTCTTACCGAACAGATCCCCAAGGAAACTTACCGTCAAGGTGACAGAATACGGGCCCTCATTATTGATGTCAAACGGACCCAGAAGGATCCCCAAATTATCCTTTCAAGGTCTGATCCTTCTTTTCTTGTAAAGCTTTTTGAACAGGAAGTCCCAGAGATTGCCGAGGGTATAGTAAAAATCATGTGCGCGGCCAGAGAACCCGGCCAAAGGGCCAAAATCGGCGTGAGGTCTACTGACGCTGATGTTGATCCAGTAGGCGCTTGTGTAGGCATGAAAGGGTCCAGGGTTCAAGCTGTCGTTCAGGAACTCCGTGGCGAAAAAATCGACATCATACCGTGGAATGATGAGCCCGCAAGGTTCGTTTGCAATGCCCTTCAGCCAGCGCAGATTTCCAAAGTCATCATAGATCAAATGTCCAGCACGATGGAAGTGATAGTGGATGATGAACAACTCTCCTTGGCAATTGGAAAGAAAGGTCAGAATGTAAGGCTTGCAGCCCGATTGACCGGCTGGAAAATAGACGTCAGGAGCGAATCCAAAGAGGAAAAGATCACCGGAGAATCGTTTGAGCGTTTGCTGGCCGTAGACGGGATGGATGAAGAAACTGCAACCATTCTTTTCGATAATGGATATCGGAACCCTGAAGATATCGCCCGAGCCTCGATAGCGGAATTGACAAGTTTTATGGGAATAACCAATGAAAAGGCCTTGATGTTACAGGAAGGCGCGAACGAATACGTGGCAAGGTCTCCGGAAACAAGTGCGGAATCTGAGACCGATGACGAGATTTCCGCTGAATCTCCGGACAATGAAGATGACTCAGCGCAGGCTACAGCCTGACAGTTTACCGGACAACTAGCCCAGCACAGGGCTGGTTGTCTAACCGGATTGACCATAAAATGAACCGTGGCCATGTTCCAATCCGAACTTGCGTCGGATGTAGAATTAGACGACCGGCCATTGAAATGATACGAATGCAAGCTCAGGACAAAAAGCTGATATTGGCCGATAACAAAACGAATTTTGGCGGCAGAGCCTGTTACATCTGTCCACTCGTTAAATGCGCGGAAAAGGCCTTTAAAAAAGGACGACTTCAAAAAGCCCTGAGGACTGAAATTGAAATAATTCCTTCAGCGGAGAGCATTTTTAAAAAGGCTTAGAAAAAGGGGTATGCGGATGACCATTTTGACCGTTGATGACCTGGCGAGAGACTTAAAGGTCAAAAACGAAGACTTACTTAAGGAATTAGTTACTATGGGTTACGAGGTTGATGGGCCCGAAAGCTCTCTGGTCACTGATGATCCGGCAGCTCTGAGGACTCATCTCGTATCCGCTCTCCCCCAAAGAGAGATAGTCGAAAAACGTATAAGAGCTACCGTCATCAGAAGACGTACCAAAAATGCTCCACCCCAGGAATTTCAAGAAGAGTCAACTATGCCCCCAGAAACAGTAGCTACTGAATTAGAAGAGCCTTATGAAACGACTGACAGTCTACCAGAGGCCCCAAAGCCCACTCCAACATTTGAGGTACCGGAAACCAAGAAAACTCAACACAAAACCAAGCGTCACGAACCAGCGCGGATAATCGAAATGGCGCCTTCCAAGCCTCCGCAAAGGTCGGCCGTTGTCGCCCCAATCCCAGGGGAAGCGTCCGCCCCGCAGCGCCATGCGGCAATGACCGTGCAACAACAGGCTGGAGACGCCATCTCTCAAAGCCCCAAACTTGGAAATGTAACTGCGCCCACCTCTGTTAAACACGAGCCATCGGGAAAAGAACCTCCGGGTGAAATTGAAAAGGGAGGGCAACGGATTGGGATTCATGAGGCCCTTAAAATTGAGGATTCCGAACCGGCGACACGATCACCCATCTCGGCGGAGGAACAACGAGAAATAGACGACAGGGCCGCAAAGAAAAGGAAAAAGAAGGACAAAAGAATCCAACCGGCCCAAATCATTGGCAAAGTGGAACTTAAAAAGGAGCCGCCTCAGCGTGCTCCCGAGAGACCAAGTCCTCGGCCTCAATTCGTCGAACCAACAAGATCCAGGCCTGCGGGACCACCAACTGGACCAAGGCCTCGTGGCCCGGAACCCACGGCACGTCCAACCGCCAGACCTGAGATTACGACTCGCCAATTCGTTCCGGAAGCGCCGATTGATGAAAAGAATCGCGTCAAAAAGCGTAAGGACAAAAAGGGGCGAGTAATCGACGACCGTCCTGAAGAAGATAAGGCTAAGGCACTACGTAGACGCAAAGAAGTAATCAACGTTTCCGATCTTTACGATGATAGACACAGAGGTGGACGTCGAGGTAAAGCAAAGAAAGCCAGACTCAAGAAAACTGAGATCACCGTACCTAAGGCCATTAAGCGGCGTCTCAAGCTACCTGAATCAGTCACGGTTTCTACCCTTGCTCACAAAATGAGTGTTAAAACTGCTGAAGTTATCCAGCATCTTTTGCCGTTAGGCGTAGCAGCGGGAATGAATGAAATTCTAGATTTCGACACTGCAACGCTCGTAGCTAGTGAATTTGGATTTGAAACCGACACCAGTCGGCCTTCCGAGCAGGACTTGCTTCCCTCAAAAATACTTGATACCGAAGAAAACCTCGTTTCCCGTCCCCCCGTTATTACGGTAATGGGACACGTCGATCATGGCAAGACATCTCTTCTGGATCGCATTAGATCAACACACGTTACGGACCAGGAAGCTGGAGGAATTACCCAGCACATAGGCGCTTACAAGGTTACGGTCCCCCGAGGAGAGCTGGTTTTCCTTGATACACCAGGTCACGAAGCATTTACCGCCATGAGAGCGAGAGGGGCACAGGTCACTGACTTTGTCATATTGGTTGTGGCAGCGGACGACGGGGTCATGGACCAAACAAAAGAAGCCATAAACCATGCCAAGGCGGCCGGCGTTCCAATCCTGGTCGCAATCAACAAAATTGACAAACCAGAAGCCGACAAGGATCGCGTCTTACGTGAACTCAGTGAATACAACCTCATACCCGAGGCATGGGGAGGGGACACCCTCTTTGCGGACGTTAGCGCAAAAACCGGCCAGGGGGTCGATGAGATATTGGATCTGATATTGCTCCAGGCTGAAATAATGGAGCTACGATCAAATCCAAACAAACGAGCTACCGGAACCATTGTTGAAGCGAGGCTGGATAAAGGCAAAGGCCCTATAGCGACTGTCCTTGTAAAGGAAGGAACACTAAGATTGGGGGATCCATTTGTCGCAGGCGTGCACTACGGTAAGGTCCGTGCAATGCTTGACGACGAAGGTAGAAACGTTACTGAAGCTACTCCTTCTACGCCTGTCGAGATACAAGGATTTTCTAGTGTTCCTGACGCCGGCGAGATACTTATGGTCGTTGAGGAAGAAAAACTTGCCCGACAAATCGGGGCTCAACGAATGATCAAACATCGTGAAGACGAAGCGGCTTCTACTAGCCCAGCCTCTCTCGAAGAACTCATAGCTCGCATGCAGACCGAAGAAGTCAAGGAACTTAACTTGATTGTAAAAGGAGATGTCCAAGGTTCGGTCGAGGCGGTGAAAGAAGCTTTGTTGGGAATTCCATCTCAGGAAATCAAGCTCAAGATAATTCACGGAGGCGTCGGAGCAATCAATGAATCCGATATAATGCTGGCCAGCGCGTCTGAGGCTATCATCATTGGGTTCAATGTTCGCCCCACCCCCAAAACATCTCAGTTGGCAGAACAGGAAAAGGTAGATGTACGACTTTACACCGTGATTTATGACGCGATCGAAGCTGTACGTCGAGCCATCGAAGGGATGCTAACGCCAATTGAAAAGGAAACAGTCGTTGGCCGCGCCGAAGTGCGTCAGACATTCCAGGTTGGCAAGATAGGTGTTATCGCAGGTTGTCATGTGGTTTCCGGTAAGATCGAAAGATCCAACCAAATAAGGCTGCTTAGAGACAATGTGGTAGTCCATCAGGGAAAGATATCCTCCATGAAACGCTTTAAGGATGATATTAAAGAAGCGTTGGAAGGATATGAATGCGGCATAAGCATAGAAAATTACCGGGATATGAAAGTAGGCGATGTAATAGAAGCTTTTGTAGTAGAACGTCAGTCAGCGAAACTTGTGTGATTATAAGCTGCCCCTATCCAGGGCCGACAGAATATTGTTGAATTGGGTACTGTGCCACTAAGATTTCATGTTTGTAGGAATCGGTTTACTAAAAATAGTGATCCATCAATCTTCTTCCTTAAAGGAGAAGCGCCAGGTAGTAAAAAGTATCCTCGGGAAGGTTCGATCCAAATTCGATGTCTCAATAGCTGAAGTCGAGGACAACGACAAATGGCAAAAATGTTCCCTGGGAATAGCGGTAGTTTCAAATGACTCAGGGCATGCTCATAAAATGCTTGAGACAATTCATGAATATGTCGAGAACTTGTATCTGGCTGAGGTAGTCAGCTTTTCCGTTGAAATTATGCCATTTGGGGAATTTCATTAAATCCTGGTTCTTCGGGTCGGATTCTTAATCCCTTAGGAATATCTGACAATCTCTGGAAACTTCTCCTATACTGACCATTTGTGCGGACAAACCCCATATCGAGCCAGTTTCGTGATTTTGTATCACTAGCCGGATAGAGGAAAGTAGCAAACCAATGCCACAATTCAGGAAACAGCGAGTATCAGAACTTTTGAAACAGACAATATCTGACATTCTCACTCACAACATTAAGGATCCCAGGGTCTCAGGGGTGACAATAACAGATGTAGTAATGAGTTCTGATCTAAAATCCGCCAGAGTGTTTTTCTCAAGCTTGACCGATGGTAGGATAGACGATCATCTTCAAGGATTGGCTAAAGCCGAAGGATTCATTCGTCATCGGCTGAAGGAAGAATTGGACCTCAAATATATTCCCATATTGACCTTTTTTTATGATTCCTCCTTTGATCATTCGCTCAAGATTTCCAAGCTACTGAAAGAAATCGAATCAACTACGGTCAACGAAAATGACTAAACAAATAGCTGAGATTATAAATAAACACGACAATTTCCTGGTGGTCACCCATGTTAATCCCGATGGTGACGCAATTGGGTCACTTCTCGGGATGTATGCGGCTCTAAGGGAAATGGGCAAAACCGCTGTTCCTGTCCTTGGATCAAAATTTCCGGCGCTGTTTGAATTCTTACCAGGCAAAAATGATGTTCTCATAGGTTTGGATTCGCTCAATTTTAATCCCTCATACATAATTTCTTTGGATGTCGCCGCGGAAAATCGAATCTGTCCTCAAGTTGACAGCTTGCGTAAATCAGCGACACTGGTCAATATCGACCACCACCCCACCAACCCGGGATACGGGGACATCAATTATATTGAGCCGTATGCTAACTCTACAACTCAACTAGTCTACGAAATACTTTACAAGGCGGGTCATCCACTAAGTTTGGACGTGGGAAAATGTTTGTATACAGGGCTGATTACGGATACCGGCTGTTTTAAGTTCGCAGGAGTAACAAGCAAAACCTTTGAACTTGCCGCCAAACTTCTGGAACCTGGTGTTGATAATTACGAGATCACCAGACATCTTTTCGAAGAATTTGCGTTGTCAAGGTTGGTTCTTGAACGGCTAATGCTTGAGCGGATAGAAATTCTCCTGGAGGGGAAACTGGTCCTTAGTCATTTGGACCTTGAAGATTTTGAGGAAATCGGGGCAGACCTGTCAGAAGGAGAAAATCTCGTTAACAGGCTTCGGGAAACTCGCGGGGTTGAAGTCGGTGGGCTGATCACCAAACTGTCGGACAACCTCTGCAAGGCCAGTCTGAGATCCAAGGGGCTAATTGACGTTTCGGCAATCGCTTCTGAATTGGGTGGAGGCGGACACCGCCGCGCGGCCGGGATCAAAGCGTCCATGTCTCCACAGAAATTGCGAATCACGCTGCTCGAACTGATAGGCACAGCCATTAGCCTCTCACAAAAATAGGGCTATGAATTCTTAACACTCACTCAACACATTTCAGGCCGGCAATCCGAAAAGAGCGGTAGAATTCTTTGACGCTCCATTGAAACTTCCGGAAAACTCGGATTGGAGGCAAGCGCCGCACATATCGCTTCCCCAACGTCACTAACAAAATGCAGAATAAGCCCTTTCGTAACATGATCCGGGAAAGATCTAACATCGGGAAAATTCTTGGAGGGCAGAATAATTTCTCTAACTCCGGCGCGTCGAGCCGCAAGGAGTTTTTCCTTGATTCCACCAACTGGGAGGACTCTACCGTGTAATGTGAGTTCACCAGTCATTGCCACATCCCGTCTGACCGCAGTGCCCGTGAAAAGTGAAGCCAGGGCCACGGCGATTGTCACACCTGCTGACGGCCCATCTTTGGGGATTGCCGCCGATGGCACATGCACATGAAGTTCGGTATTCGAGAAACGTTTCTTGTCCAGTCCAAAGCTTTCGCATGAGTGCCTCAGGTAACTCAAGGCCGCCCGCGCGGACTCTTGCATCACATCCCCCATGTTACCCGTCAGTATCAATCCAGTACGACCCCCGAAACCTGTGACCTCAACAAAAATAATCTCTCCACCGTTTTCAGTCCAGGCGAGGCCTGTTGCAACCCCTACCCTGTCCGTTTCCTCAGCGAGTTCTGAATAATACTTCCGCGCTCCCAATAAATCCTCGATCATGGCCGGATCTACAGATTTTCTCAGGGTCTGCCCCTGAGCTATCCTTAGTGCGATTTTCCTACAAACAGAATGTATTTCCCTCTCAAGATTCCTCACACCAGCTTCTCTGGTATAACCGTTAATCAATTTCCTGGTGGCTGAGGACTCAAACGTGATGTTATAGTCTTTAACCCCATTTTGCTCTTGCGCCTTAGGGATGAGAAACAGTTCGGCAATCTTTTCTTTTTCTTCGTCCGTATAGCCGGAAATTCGAATTATTTCCATACGGTCCTTGAGCGCATGCGGAATGGAATCAACCTGGTTCGCAGTGGCGATAAACATGACCTTGCTGAGATCAAAAGGTATGTCCAGATAGTGGTCCATGAAACTGGAATTTTGCTCAGGGTCAAGCGCCTCCAAAAGAGCGCTGGCAGGGTCTCCGCGGAAGTCTTGGCCGACCTTGTCAATCTCGTCCAGCATAAAGACAGGGTTGCTTGTCCCGGCCCTTCTGATTTCCTGGATAATTCTGCCCGGCATAGCTCCAATGTATGTCCGCCTGTGACCACGTATTTCGGCTTCATCCCTAACGCCGCCCAACGAAACTCGAACAAACTTTCTCCCCATTGCTCTGGCGATTGAACGCCCCAGGGATGTCTTGCCAACTCCCGGTGGGCCGACAAGACAGAGAATTGGCCCCTTGTTGTCAACCTTGAGCTTGCGAACAGCCAAGAACTCCATAATGCGTTCTTTGACTATTGCGAGATCATAATGGTCCAGATCAAGCATCCTCTGGGCCGTCACTATATCCAGATGATCCTGGGTAGTTTTGTCCCAAGGCAAGCTAGTCAGCACATCTACATAGGTCCGTGAGACTATATGCTCGGGAGAATGCGGCGGTATCCGCTCAAGACGCTGGATCTCCCTGGTTACAGATTCAGCCACGTCAGGAGGCATACCAGTTTCACGTACTCTTAGTTGGAATCCTTTCAGTTCGGCTGCGTTAGGGTCATCGTCCGAACTGAAATCCCTTTGGAATGTCTTGAGTTGCCGCCTAGCTTCAGAGCCTGACGGTCTTTTGAAGCCAACTGACGAAGCCAATGGCTCTGTAGAAACTATCGGTTTACTAACGAAGTTATCTATATCAGTCTTGAAATAGGCCATAGCTTTGCGCAATCTCGCTATGGGATCCAGAATTTCGAGAAGGTCCTGCTTGGATTCCGATTTGATGGACACCTGAGACCCGATAAGATCTGCCAACTCCCCAACATCTTGGGCTTGTTCGATGGATTTCAGCATCTGAAGATTTATGGTTTTCCCCAGGATCTCCGCCATCTTGAACTGGCTCACAACACCTGCGACCAAAGCGTCGTGGAAATCACTCTCACATGTTTTCTCTTCCACTAGCCCGACTTCGGCTGTTAAATAGGGGTCATCCTTTACCTTGCTGATTAGACAAACTCGGCACAGCCCTTCAGCCACAGCCCTTACCCCTCCGGTTTCGACTGATACTATCTTTTCAACTCGAGCAAGAACACCTACCGGCGAGAGTTCTTCACTCCAGATACCAAATCGGCTTCGGGATTTTTGATAAAAAAGACCGACCAGATTAGACCCACCCTGTAGGGATTCCGCTAATTTGACTACTCTGGCGCCCTTTAGAAATAGGGGAATCACGATGTTTGGGAATATAACCATATCCCGGAGGGGCAATATCGGCACAACCGTGGGGAATTTGCCCACCGATTTTATAGATTTCATGATTTAGACACACCCATCCCTTGGAACTTCTTGAGCTTCACAAATTATTAAAAAGGATCTCTGACGTGTAACATATCAAATTTCCAAGCAAAAGTCAATATGGTCCCGGAAACAAGATCAACTGAGTCTGGATATTCGTATCCATTATCAAAAATCTAATCAAAACAAAATTATTGCCCTGCATGCCTAATAAATGACCTGAGGTTTAGTTAAGATGTTGGACCAAGTCGATTTGAGGGACCATTTGAAATGAACTGGGTTATGAATAAAGGAAGATACTAGGACGGAGCTTGAAAATTAGTTCGCCGTCAGATTTTGGTTATCCGATTTCGTCGTCAGAAAACATGCTTTTTAAATATTCTTCGCTGAAGACTTCAAGTATTGTCAATTCCTTAAAGAATGAATTCCGGTCACTAAAAAGGATAGTTTTGTATTCGAGGGATGATGCGCGAGCTATGTTGCCGGGGTTATCATCAATCAAGAGGCAAGATTCCGGAGAAACTCCCAATATTGAAGCCACATCCGAAAAAACTGAGATATCCCGCTTGCCCTTTCCGAGATGATACGAATTAAATACAGCGTCGAAACGGCCGCAAAAATGGCTTCTTGCGTCTAATTCATCCAACCAGTTGGTTTGATCACTCAACATGGAGACAAAATAGCCTTTGAGTCGCAGTCTATCGACAGTTCTGAGCATCCAAGGCCTAAGTTTGAACCTGTGAAGGATTTCCGTTCGCATATCAAAGTCAGAGATCTTGATCCCGGTTTCTTTTCTGATGGCGTTCCAATAATCAGTCTCAGAAGCTTTTCCAACTATGTATCCGGTTGTATAAATGGTTCGCTCCGCTATTTCAAAGAACTTTTGCGGATCCAGATTAGACGCGGCTCCTATGGCCATGAGACCTTGTTTGAAACCTTCTTCCGCCAAAACCCCGCCAAAATCAAAAAACACAGCCTCAATCTCTTGACTTGCCTTTTCCGGGAAATTCACTGCGCCTCTATCGAAAAAAAAATATTTTAGTCAATTAATAGACAAATTGACATTGATTAAATTAACGAATTGTTTATAATTCCATCTTTATATTTAAGTCAACACCTGCGTCCGATTTGGTATCGGCAGCTCCAGTCGGGCTCGTTAAATTCTGGAACCAGGCGAAGTGATTTCTTGTCTAGACAAGTTAGGTCATATTTTAGAAGGGGGAGAACAAATGAAGTTCTTCTCGCGAAATTCACAATGAAGGAGTGCAAAGAATGATGGATCGTGAAGGCGTGGCAGCGCCGAATTTAAGTCTCCGAAAAGAAGACGGAGCATCCGCTTATAGTTTCATGGGTTTTTTGATCCTGGGAATCATTGCCATAGTCATAGTATTCTTTTTCCCCTGGGGACAAATGTTAAAAGGTGGGCAAAGCCCTGAATTGGTAGCGGCAAATCAAGCTCTTTCCAAAAAGGAATTTGATAAGGCTCTTAAACTCTTTGACAAATACATTACAGCCAATCCTGGTGACGCCGCCGGCTATGTTGGCAGATCCAGAGCCTACGTCCAGTTGGGGGACTTGAATCGAGCGACGGAAGACGCTAACGCCGCATTGGCTAAAAAACCGTCCGCTCAAGCATACGGTCAGCAGGGCATTATCCTTAAAATTATGGGACACCCACATGAAGCCCTGAAAGATTTTACAGAAGCCATAAAGTTAGACCCAAAATATTCCTGGGCCTATGCTCAGCGGGCTGATCTATATTCCAGGGCCCAAGACAACGAAAAGGCTCTGAAAGATATTAACAAAGCGCTAGAATACAACCCTAGTTTTGTTGAGGGTTATCGTATGAGGGCCTGGATTCTGAGCAGAATGGGGAAATGCAAGGACGCCTATGAGGACTTCCAGAAAATTGCCAAGATGGGCGCAAACGACGCGTGGACCATTCAGGATACCGCATGGTTCTTGCTGACCTGTCCAGATGAGAAGCTTCAGGACACTTCCAAAGCCATGGATTTGGCAAAGAAAGCCCTTGATATGATGGGCACAAAGGATGGCGTCTTCCAGGAAACGATAGCCGAGGCTTATTTCAAACAGGGTGATCCACTGAAAGCCGTAGAGCATCAAAAGAAAGCCATAGAGATGGGATCAAAGAAATGCCCCGACGAATCTTGTGTAAAAGAGATGAAAGAAAGGCTGAATAAATATGAATTGTCAGCCAGACAGGAAGTTAGGAAGACATACGAGATATTACCCCTCGATAGCGTAAACTGATGAGGATTTGTCTTGTATGTTGAGAATCGTCAGACAAGCATATTGAAAATCAATTGAGATAACAACCAAGGGCGTTTGGTAAACCAAGCGCCCTTGGTTTTATTTTAGGGCTTCAAAACTGATGGCCCATTCCTCCCCTCGCTGTTTCTCAAAGTTAACTGTGACTGACTTTCCCAGAAACCTGGCAGCCTGCGCTCGCTGCTCCTGACAAATTCTTCCGGTCTTTTTGTCACAGTCTTTCCCAAGTAGCGTGACAGAATTGGAATCCAATCGTTCCAATTTTCCGGAGAATTCGTAGGCTGCTGCGCTGGCGGACCACGAGAACGCTAGCGCCATCAACAGCACTCCTAAAGCGTATGCCATTCTGTGACCTCCGTCCAGACCCAAATCGAAAATCGTGAGAGAACAACACATCCCACGAGAGAACCACAACTCAACGCCTCGACACAA
>JACWAG010000250.1 GCA_014874425.1 Syntrophaceae bacterium
TAATCAGTAGTCTCTCTTTGATTTGCAACATCCGGCACAGAAATTGCTTAAGGTTGGGTGTTTTAGTCCATACAATATGGAGGTTGGCAAGCCGCAATGGACATTATTAGTGAACCAAAGATCAGGAGAGAAGAAGTCCTTGTACTAGTGGATGATGACTTTAATCCCAGAAACGTCTGCATAGTTACTGGCGCAGCGGCGGGTATTGGCAGGGCGACAGCGGTGGCCGCAGCGGCGAACAACATCCTGACAGTCGGCCTTGATATTAATGAAGAAGAGGGCAAGAAGACTGAGCAAATGGCGCGGGATATGGGCGGTCAGATGGTATTCATCAGGACGGATCTGACCCGTGACGAGGACATTGAATACGCTGTCGCCGAATCAGCGAAGTTGGGACAAATTAAATATGTCGCCAACATAGCAGGCGTTCAACATATAGACCCTGTAGACCAATTTCCTATGGAACAATACGACCTGATGCAAAAGATGATGCTCAGAGCGCCATTTTATCTTTCCCAGCTAACAATCCCCTACATGAGAAAAAGCGCTTCCGCTTGTGGCGCCATCGGCAACATGTCATCAGTGCACGGCCACATCTGCACTATGAATAAGCCGGTGTATAACATAACCAAATTTGGTTTAAGGGCCCTGTCGCAATCCATTTCAGCCGAAGGGGATGGTAAGATAAGGTCATTCACGGTCAGTACCGGCTATGTCAAGACCAACTTGGTCCTCAAGCAGGTCCCGGCCCAGGCTGAACAGCGGGGGATTACTCCCGAGGAAGTCATCCAGGATGTCATGAAGGGCAAATCCAGGGTGAAAGAGATGATGTCTCCAATAGAAGCCGGCAATCTTTTCATCTTCGGTTTTTCCAGATTTGCCAAATATCTGGTTGGTGGAGATCTCCTGTTCGATGGAGGTATGGTGCTTACTTATTAGGCGTGCTTTCACGGAGAAAAGTGACGCCACATGCAACAGTGACTTCCCGCGATGCTGGGGAAGCCGCTTCTAATATATTGCTTCCATTTTCTGATTGAAACGGTGTATCGAGGATGTTGATCTCTCTTTATGTAGGGGGAGGTCGGGACTTTGAGAAACTCCACAATAACGGGCCGAGACCCAAAAAATCCATCAACTTTGGAGGGGTATTAATGGAACACGGTAAATGGAGAGTCTTGTTAACGTTGTCATTGGTTATTCTCTCATGCGCCTTTCTTGTCAGTTCCAGCGCATCAGCCTCGGATGTCATTAAACTCGGTTTTATCGCTGATGTTTCAGGAATTGGGGCGCCATTCTACAAATCCCAGAAAGCTGGTCTCGACATGTTTATTGAAGAGATCAACGCGGCTGGTGGCATACTGGGCAAGAAACTTGAACTTGTTGTACGTGACGCTCAGCTTAAACCCGATGTTGGCGCCAACATGGCCAGAGAGTTAATCCTGAGTGAAAAATGTGAATTTCTGATCGGCCCCACCAGCAGCGCTGTCGCGTTGGCTGTTTCCAAGGTTTCCAAAGAATTTAAGAAAGTCATTTTCTTCCACACGTCCAATGCGGAAGCTCTTACCACGACTAATTTTCAGCCTTACATGTTTCAGGTTGTTCCCAATACAGGAATCGAAGGTCGAGGGATGGCGCTGGTGCTATCCAAGAAGCCATATAAAAAATACAGTTTAATTGGGCCAGATTATGCCTACGGACATGACCAGTTGGACAGTTTTACGAAAGAAATGGCCAAACGACGGCCAGATGTGCAAATTCTCGATACTGTTTGGGTAAAGTTGGGGGAATCTAACTTCTCCACATTTATTCCGACTCTGCTGGCCAAAAAACCCGAGGCAATTTACGCCGCATTCTGGGGAGGCCAGTTGAGCGCCTTTATCAAACAGGCAAAACCGTACGGTGTTTTTAAACAGGCCCCGGTAAGCTCCCTTTATGACCTTGACATGTTACGAGCGACTGGTCTGGACATGCCGGAAGGGCTCACGGGATATGCTCGTGCCCCATTCTATGCTATCGACACACCTCAGATGAAGGTGTTCGTGAAGAAATACCACGAAAAGTTTAAAGATTGGCCCGCGGATTGGGCGATCATGGCGTATGACGGAATGACGGCCCTGACTCAAGCAATAAAGGAGGCCAAAAGCGCCGAGTCTGAACAGGTCGTCAAAGTGCTTGGCGGGCTCAAGTTCAACTCATTGAGAGGCGAACGATATATCCGACCCGTCGATCATATGGCTAATGTCGGAATATATGCGGGTGTTACAGCTAAATCGCCTGAACACAAACAGTTTCTGATCATGAAAGACGTTAAGGAAGTGCCTGCCGAAGAGGTTTGGCTCTCAGTAGAAGAAGTCAAGAAACTTCAAGCGAAACAGAAATAGATTAATTGCAGGGGTGGCCTTGGACCTGGATTATTGCGCGGGAACTGAGGCTACCCACACAACTAACGTTATTAACCATAATCTCATCGCCAGGCAAAAACCATGACGTGGCAATTATTCGTTTTCATGTTGATAAACGGCCTCTGCCAGGGGATGCTCCTTTTCATCATAGCGTCAGGACTATCACTTGTGTTCGGTGTCCTGAGAGTTATCAACTTTGCCCATGGTTCGCTCTACATGATTGGGGCTTTTCTGGCTTATTCCCTGTCCACCCTTTTGTCCGGGGAGTCTCTACTAGGATTTTTGATCCTTCTTTTGGTAATTCCTCCCGCAATCGCAATAATAGGATTTGTTCTAGAAGTGACGCTCTTTCGACGGGTCTATCGTGAAGAACACCTTCTGCAATTACTGCTGACTTATGCGCTGGTGCTCATTTTGGACGACCTGGTCAGGGTGATTTGGGGAGGTGATCCACGAAGTGTTACGAGACCTGATCTGCTAGCCGGTTCGGTAGATGTTATGGGCATGGCATTACCCTCGTATAATGTTTTTATTTTAGTGATCGGTCCTTTGATTGCGTTTGGGATGTGGTTCCTTCTTTATCGGACTCGTACTGGCAATGTGATTAGGGCGGCAGTTTCGTTCCCCGATACGTTGGGCGCCTTGGGAGTAAACGTTTCCTGGGTAATGACATCCACATTTATGTTGGGATGCTGGCTAGCCGGGTTGGGGGGTGTTCTGACTGCGGCCCTCTCGAATATCGACCTAGGTATTGGTA
>JACWAG010000251.1 GCA_014874425.1 Syntrophaceae bacterium
CATGAAGGAGGTTACCAATGACCAAGATCAAAGTGCCGTTCGCGACCGCGGAAGAAACAGGCGTTTACCTGGACCTTGAGGTACCCGATGGAAATCTTGTGCACAGTTTTGTCCCCGCGGAACCTGCCAAGTTACCGGATGTGGCTTCGGCCGTGCTTTATGCAGCGGAACACCCTGTCGGTGGCAAGCCCATGTCAAAGGTGCTCAGGCCAGGCGCACGAGTGGTGATCATAACAGAGAATCAGTTTCGTGCAGCACCGACTCATTTGATTCTCCCATCTTTGCTGGAGAGCATCCGCGCCGCTGGAGCGGTACCCTCGATCGTTATCGGTAATGGCAAAGTCCCGCCTTTGAGCCCCGAAGAGACGGAACAGAAACTGGGCAAACAGGTTGTGGCCAGTGGAATTTCGGTGACATGCAACGACGTGAGTAAGCCGGAGAACTATGTTTACATGGGTACCACTACACGAGGTGTTCCGCTTTTTGTCCACAAGGAAGTGGCCGAGGCGGACATCAAGATTTCGATTTCCACTACCCAGGCGACTCTCTGGGGGTATGGCGGGTCTGGAATGATCATCCCCGCTGTGACAGGTGACGAAACCATCGAAATGAACCACATGTTTTCCTTGGCCGATGATTGTCGCCCCGGCAACAATGCGTGCCACATGCAACGAGATAAATATGAGGCAGCTCGGATGGTTGGCGTCGACTTGGGCATTCATGTGATCGTAAGCAACGGGTTCGATGTTTTAAATGTGATAGCAGGTGATTTCATTCAAGCTCACGAGGCTGCGATAAAGGTGTATGAAAAACTATATCGGTTTAATGCGACCCAGTTTACCGGGGCTCCTGCGGACATCGTGGTCACAGGGTCCAGTGCGCCGACAAACCATCTCTTTTTCCACACCGGTTGGGCGATCGTGAACTGTGACCCCATCTGCAAAGACGGCGGCACGATCATCCAGGCTACCCCATGTCCAGGATACGGAAGCTGGCCCGGATTCGCCCTTATGGATCTGCTCAAGGAATACATGCCCCCGTCAAGAGAAAACAATGCCAAGGCATTGAAAGCATTTTATCGGAAGGATCGAGAGTTGTGGGCTGGATGCATCTGGTGGAAGATCTACGAGGTAATGACCCGCAAGGCCGCAACCATTGTAACGAGGAAAGAAAATCTGGAGCTGTGCGGCGCGATCGGGTTGAATGCCACGTCTTCTTTGCAGGCGGCCTTTGACGAAGCCTTTGAACGCCACGGCCCCCATGCGCGGGTAGCATTCGTGCCATACGGCCGGTACTCTGTGTTAGACGTCTAGCGGCTCTGCGCTGATCAGACCAGGTGATTTAAAGCGAATCTGTATCAGTCGGAGGGTTCCGTGGTTTTTTGTCAGAAACGAGTTTAATGAAATCGTGCCGATATAGATAAGAAAGTGATGTCTTCCGGTCCTCAAGTGGTTGTACATACAGGTTGTGAACAAATGTATGCCAGTGGAGGACCGGAGATGAATAAAGGTTTAGCTCGATCGATACAATTGGCATTCTTCTCTTGATGAATCATAGTAAACACAATTTTTACATAAGGGTGCCTCTAAAAATTGATGGGTTTTGTATTCAAGGGCTGATGGTCCCCCGACAAGATAAATTATGGACACCTTTAACAGACAACTACTCCCTGAAAGATGCGGAAGTATCATTGTCGCTGAATAGTTCAAGTGAACCGAAAGTGAAAGAAGAACGACATGATAATACGGTGTACGCAGAAGTTATTGGCAGAATTAAATAACGGAACTGTATACGTGACAAACCCATATCTTTTTGTTATGCTTTTCTTGGGGATTAATGATAGGAGGCTTTGTTATGGAAAATCAAGAACTCAATTTAGCGACATTGGTTTCTGTCTTCGCTGATGGACATTCTGCTATATCATTCCTAGAAACTAAACGATGGCCCGATGGTCCAATCTGTCCCTTCTGCGGTAGTGATAGGATTTATTCCCTCAAAGCAAAGCCTGAGTCGAGAAGACCTGTCAGACCTAGTGTCCATAAATGCGCTACTTGCCGTAAACAATTTACTGTTCGTATCGGAACTGTCTTTGAAGATTCACATATTCCTCTTAATAAATGGCTTATGGCAATTCATTTAATGACAAGCAGCAAAAAAGGTGTCAGTTCATTACAACTGAGCCGTGAACTCGGAATCACGGAGAAATCAGCATGGTTTTTGAGTCACAGGATTAGAGAAGCTATGTTTGAAGAGGCAAGCAAGAATCTATTGTGTGGAACTGTCGAAGTAGACGAGACATATGTCGGCGGCAAACCAAGGAAAGACAATAATGATGACGGCCCGAAGAATAAGCGTGGTCGTGGAACTGAGAAAACCCCTGTTATGGCTTTAGTAGAAAGAAACGGCGACGCTTACTCAAAACCAATCAAGAACGTGGATGGCAAAACACTCAAGGGAACAATCAAAAATTTGGTTCATAAATCTTCTACCATTATGACCGATGAATGGTCTTCTTATACAGGAATTGGTAAGGACTTCTCAGGTGGCCATGAGGTGGTGGAACATAGTGACGGCGAATTTGTCAGAGGTAATATATTCACAAACACAATTGAATCTTACTTCGCCCTCTGAAAACGTGGAGTAATGGGGATTTTCCATCATGTGTCGAATGGGCATCTGCATAGATATTGTAATGAGTTTTCATTCAGATGGAATTATAGGAAAGTTAGTGACGGAGAAAGAATGATTGCTGCTATTGAAGGTGTGGTTGGGAAACGATTAACCTATAGGAAGACGAATGGATACGATACTTGTTTGGTTTCTCCAAAATGATTGCGAAGAGTCAAAGTTGTGGTGTTTAACAATCTTGGATGGTAGGTGTTGAAAGCATCAGCA
>JACWAG010000252.1 GCA_014874425.1 Syntrophaceae bacterium
TCTGTTGTCAATAATCATTTGGTCAGCGAACGATATCGTTCATTTAACATTAAATTTTCAAATAGGAGGTTCAATATGAAAAAAGTAGCTATCGTAGGTTGTGGAGCCTACATGGAAAGTGGATATGGCTGCCCTGGGGAATGGAGATGCCTTAAGGCAGCGGCCCTTGGTGAGGGGCGTTTCGAAGAGCCATCCTCAGTGGTTTCTTTTGTTAGCTGTGAATGCCCGGGCAGGACCGTCATCCCAAACATAGGTATGGCCGCCAAACTTTCTGAACTTAAACCTGATGTCGTCCATTTCAGCGCCTGCATGGCGTCAGCGAAGCCCGATTGCCCTTACTTCAAACCCGAGGAACTTGCGAAAATGATAGAAGACAAAACCGGAATCAAAGTCATACTTGGGACTCATGATTACCACTAGCCTTTGGAAGTATGCGACTCTATTAAACAAAATTGAAAAGGAGGCCAATCATATCGAAGGAGAAGAATTTCCTGACAACAGCTTACTGAAGTCTTTGCCCGTTTTTCCACCGTTAGAGGCGAAAAGGGATCTGCCGACGCGGAACGGGGCCCCCGTGGTTTCGCTGTGAAATTTTACACGGAAGAAGGCAATTATGACCTTGTCGGTAATAACACTCCGGTTTTTTTCATCCGTGACCCGCTCAAGTTTTCGGATTTCATACACACACAGAAGCGCCGCCTATAAAAATCGGTAAATTCGTCTTGAATTGTAATCCATTGAATTACTTTGCCGAGGTCGAGCAGGCGGCATTCTGTCCGGGCAACCTTGTTCCTGGTATTGCGATCTCACCCGACAAAATGCTTCAGGCAAGGGTTTTTTCCTATCATGACACTCACATCCATAGGCTAGGGCCCAATTACCATCTTATCCCGGTCAACGCTCCAAGGTTTGCGCTTGAGAGGAGTTACCAGCGTGACGGTTTCATGAGAGTTGACGGCAATGGCGCCGCTGGCCCCAATTACTGGCCTAACAGCTTTGGTGGTCCTGAACCTGATCCATCCGCCGCAGAGCCTGATTTTGAGGTGGAAGGATTTGCGGGACGCCACGCTTTTAATCGCCATCATATCCTGAATGAACACGCACAATTAGTCTTTTAGTTTTTGCAGAAGAACTTCCAGATAACGTGATTTTAATTGACGACTAGCCATTGCTCTCTTAATCGGTGGCAATTTAAGAATAGCGCCAAGAACAGCGGCCAAGGCCCGGTGGCTAAACAATGACTGATTGTAAAAGATGAGGTCCTGAAGAGAGCCTCTTTCAATCGCCATGATTACTGCCCGATGAACGCTGTCCACAGGGGTAATTGTCCTTTCGGGGCGAGATTCCAGGCACAACGCTCCAGTTGGACAATTGTTGACGCATACTCCACATCCAAGACACATTTTGTCATCTATTTTTGCACGACTTTCCGAATCGGTTACTGCTTTATCTTCATTGACCAGTGATATCGCATTTACAGGACACAAGGATGAACACTGCCCACAGCCAACACATTTACCTTCAGTAATTTTAGCGATGAAGTTGGAGTGAATAGGACGGACTAATCCGAATTTCTGAATTGCAAGTAACGCCTCACAACAGCATCCACAGCAATTGCAGATAAAATTTACTTGCTTTCGGACGTTCTCACCGAACTGCACAAGATTGTTTGAGTAGGCGGTATTGAGAAGGTCAAGACATTCTGAAGAACTTACCTGACGAGCAAAACCGTGTCTAGTCAATGATGACGCTGTGTTGTTGAAAGTCATGCAGATATCTAAAGGCGCATCGCATGCTCGTTCCAAATGCCTCATTTTATGTCGGCAATAACACATGCTGACGCCTATATGAGTAGCTGTGCGAATAACCTCACTGGCACGTTCATAATCCAGAACATGGATTGCATTCTGCTCGCCAAGCGCTGGCTCCTGCACAAATACCCTTCCAAGTTGTGTCTCGCCATCTAGTATTAGGGCCCTGATAAAGTCTTCTTCCACATTAATATACTGATAGAACAGTTCACTGAGGACTTTCTGGTCCAGATCGTTTCGTAATCTCATCATTGAGAATTCGAAAAATCCCGCCATTGGAGGAGGTAAACAATAAAGGATCTCGCCATTTTGTTCAATGTCGACCAGAATTGCCCTGTTGGCCAGTTCGTCCAGGATTTTCCTTGCAGACGAGAGGTCCATCTTCCAAACTTTAGCTGCTTTTTGAGCGTTAAATGGCTTTATAGGCAATAGAGCTACCAGTTCAGCCTCTTTTTCGCTGAACAACATGGCCAGGATCCGGTATAGCAGTTCGGAAGGCGGCGCTCCCTGGGGAAACCGATTTAACCGATCTATGAGTCCCGCATACGGGGTTTTATCAAGATGGTGGGCCATTTTATTTCATCACCGTCCCTAAAAGAATAGCCTGAATTCTATAGTGTGTAACCTGCCTGAATAAAAAGACATTACAGAAAAACACATAAGGAATTTTAAACCCACTTTTCCCAAACCAGGACCAAGGATTTAACTATCAACTTTCACAAGTGTAATTGTCGTCGGGCTATTTCTTCATTACTCTGACTTTGCCACATATTTACACATATCCAAAAGGTCTGTTTTTATCAAGATCTTCCGATTTTTGTTAGATAATGTCAGCCATGCTGAATCAATTGTTTTTTAGTTTCTTAAAATTCAAACCCTTACCGTAGAAAGCTATTCCCAGAACTTTTGATACATCAAGCGCATGGTTTTTCCATCTGGCTGGTATTAAATAATAGGAACAACCTGAATAGATCGTGAGCGAAGTGACTTCCACTGATCCAAACCAAAAGGGAGGATTCTCATATGAAAGCGATATTACTGGCACTCTTTCTAGTAATGACCACCGTTCTTCTCGCTGCGGGTCCTGCTCTTGCCACAGATTATTTTGTGATTAAGAGTAGATCGGGAATTCTTAAAGTAGTAAACCACCAACCCAAGGGAGGAGCAACCATCGTGAAAGGCCCCTTCAAGACCATCGAAGAAGCTAATAATGCAATTAAAGAGACCAAAGCTCCGGATACCAAAAAGTGAGATGATTAGGCAAGATTAGTGAAAATTTTATCAGGTTACTTCGCTCTCGATCTATTCAGGGTGGATGGGTAGTTGGCAAAACGACAATCCTTAAATCTGTGCCGCAAAAGCTTCTTTGAATTTCGACTGCTTTAGTCAGACACGTACACCTTCTGGAATTTGTTCAATCAATCAAAAAGGGAAAATGAGGATAATCAGGAAAATCCCTACAGACAGGGAAATGATCACTTTGACCGCTGAAACAACTTGGTTATCTCTTCGGTAATCGCTGGGATTAAAGCCAACCCCATAACGACGCTCCATTCCGTGAAGCTAAGCGGGCGTGTGTTGAAAATGGGATTCAAAAATCGCACGACCACCTTTATTACGAGAAGAGCCACCGAGAACAATACTGCGCCCACCATAAAGCGATTGGAGAATAAGCCAATTTTAAAGACAAAGAGCCGGTCTGAGCGGACGGTAAAAACACGGAACAACTCGCACATAGAAAGTGTGACAAAAGCCATGGTTCGGGCCGTAGCAACTTCAAACCCGCTCCAGTTGTATGTAAAAAGAAAGAAAAGTGGATTGTAGCCGGGCGGAATCGCCCCAGTGCACTGTAAACTCCAAAAAAGACCTAGTAAGAAAGCGATTAACGTAACGCTACTTTGAGCAATGGCCTGAATGAGGAGCGACGGAAACACGATATGAAACAGCGATAACACGAAGCGCCTGGCGCGCCATTAATCTGTTGGCCTTCACACAATCTGTTCTAGACGATCATCGCTCAGAGGCTCAGTCTCCCCTGTGATACGCTGGTAATGTGTGCACAATCCCATGATTACGTCCGGGGTGCCTTTACAAGCTGTGATGTAAATGCCTTGATTCCGGACAGCGTCTCTGATGAAAGGGAAGGCGGATGCACTGTGCTCAGGATTGGCCATAAGGTGTATCGTGGACATACATTTTCTCGCAGAATCAAAAGGGATCTCGAATATTCTCGGATATAGTCTGTCGAGTTCGTTCTTATGAGCGCCGGCCTTGACGGCCGCCACCACAATAGCGCCTTCAGTCGGGTCTCCAACCATACGAAATGATACCGCCTCTTTTTTGTCAGAAATCTCCAGATATGCGTCTGCGGCAAGACTCCCTGACCACAAGGTGGATACAGCCCCAGGATACTGTGTTATGTTTATCCGCCTCTCTTCCACTCGGAATTCTCCCTTTGGTTCATAACCTTCTCCTGTGATGTGAAACATGTGATCATCTGTCCACAAGCGGACTGCGGTCATCTGATTTTGGGTGAGCGTGCCCGTTTTGTCGCAGCAGATGACGCTGACCGACCCCAGGGTTTCAACAGCGGCCAACCTCCTCATAAGCGCATGACGTCGAACCATCTCTCTCATTCCCAAGGCGAGAGTAATAGTGACCACTGCCGGGAGACCTTCCGGTACTGCCGCGATTGCGAGGCTCACAGCAATAATGAAAAGCCCTGAAAGAACATGGGAGTATTTGCCAAGATAGACGAGAAATCCTCCGTCCGGACCAGTGATCAGCACGAGGTTTGTCTGATTCAAGGCTGCCACGATGAACACCAGCGCACAAATTACCACGCAGGCGTATCCAAGTTGTTTGCCGAGTTGCTCAAGCCTCTGCTGCAAGGGTGTAGGCTCCGCTTCAAGCGTACTAAGCACCCCAGCGATCATCCCCATCTGTGTTTGCATTCCTGTAGCCACCACTATTCCGTGTCCACGTCCGTACGAAATCAGTGTTCCCATAAAGGCAGCGTTTCGGCGATCCCCAAGGGGGATATCTTCGTCCAGCGCTTCCTCGGCTCGTTTGTTTGCAGGTACGGATTCGCCAGTGAGGGCAGCCTCTTCAATACGCAGATTAACTGTTTCGACGAGGCGCAGATCCGCAGGCACATAACTTCCCGCCTCCATTATCACAACATCGCCAGTTACGAGTTCCCGACTGAGAATAGTTAGCCTTGTGCCGTCACGAACCACATTAGAGTTAGGCGCCGTCATTTTTTTCAGCGCAGCCAGAAGGGAGGAGGCGGGGCTTCCTGAAGCTCATTGTAACCTGATTCAGCAAGGCGGCGAGCAGCTTCCTTATTACTAAGGCCTCTGTCGAGATCAGCGCCAAATATCCGAGCGGTTTCTTCGGCTGACAGGGTGTGCCAGGCTTGCTCCGAGCCCGTGTCCGTTTGGTTCATACGGTCTAGCCTCCAATTAGCTGATGAAGGTGTTCTAGATCCTATATTCTGAAATCAGATTCCCGCCAAAATCAATCAAGAAACTGGAGTCAATATTGCTCTGTAAACTGGATGTCTGTTCCGGATCACCTACCCGGTTCGTCGTAGACACGATGTCGGAAGAATCTATTCTAACGGCTGGTTCACGGGGATGAATAGCGTCACGCGACATGCTGGCTTTGTCTTCGATTACTCGTTGTTGCGCCGCCACGTTTCGTGCTGGGCCATTCTCGTCAAAAGTTTTACACCTCGTTCAAGGCTGGGAACTGTCATTGCCCGGCCCTGTTCTTTTATCTGGGCTTCAACATCGTTCGCTTGTGGACCGTAAACCCATACTATGACAGGTTTTGGAACCTCCAGCGACAATTTCTGGATCTCTTCCACGGCACTGAAATAGCGCTGATTCTTGGGATCCAAGCCCAGAGCAAGGCAAATAACACCGTCTACATTGGGATCGTTCAGGACATCTCTGATCGCAATCCTGTATACTTTCTGCATGCCATTTTTCATCAAGGCCGGCCAGATATCCATGGGATTACCCACAGGCATCCATGGTGGAGATAGCTCTTGTACGGTTTTCAGCGAATTGTCCGACAATTTGGCGGGCTCCAGTCCCCAAACGTGCATAGCATCCAGGAGCATGATTCCTCCCGCCCCAGTCAGAGTAACCA
>JACWAG010000033.1 GCA_014874425.1 Syntrophaceae bacterium
AACCGCCAGTTCTGAGGCGTTTTTCTGAGACGAGCCGTAAACCGCGGCGGCTCCGGTCATCGACCAGACTGCGCCAATCGGAATTTCTCCGCTCAGAGTGTTTGTGCTCGCTGCAGTGGCGGAACTTACGTCAACAGCAGTAAAACAGACAAAAAGTAGCATCAAAATCATAGGGAATAAAAACAAACGGGCCTTCATGTCTCATGCCTCCATTTCGGATATGTGTGAATATAGACGGATATCCTCCGTCTCTCTGTATTTTTACAAATTACAACTGGGAAAGTTATATAGACTGATTCATCAAGCTTGCGTCAATATATAGCTCAAGCGGCCGTTATCCAGGTCGACGACCTTTAACTTTATTTTCATGCCGGGTTTTATGTTTTCCTCTTTGATAGATTTGTCGAGACGTCCAAAAGCTTTAACCCCATCATCAAATTGGGCCACACCGAGAATGTAAGGAATGTCATTTTCAAAACCCGCCGGGGCATACATGGCCTGAGTAAACGTGATCAAATCACCAACACCCGAGACATCGAACCATTCCATTTCGTCACTCAGGCATACATTGCAGTCACTACGAGGCGGAAAGAATTTTGCGCCGCATGATTTGCAAATCGTCCCACAAACTTTTCCTTCTTTAAGAAGGTCAACGAATTTTTCCGCCTTGGTTGTAGACGTAAAACTTACGATGCCAAATTGTTCAAACCCCATATGCTCCTCCAATATTTTCAGTGTCTTCACAGTCTGAAGTTTTCTCTGTGTCCGGATTGTCTCGCACGGCGTCCTCTATAAACTCATCATATCAGGATTGAGACATTTAATGATCAATCTGCGCTGAATATGCTCACGTTCCCGTAAATACCCACTCCACCGATATTGTGGACTAGTCCGATCTTTGCGTTAGGGACCTGCATTGGACCAGCCGCGCCACGTAACTGCAAGACTATCGTCCTGATTTGAGAACCACCAGTCGCACCGATCGGATGCCCTTTGGAAAGCAGACCTCCGTCTACGTTAACGGGAATTCGACCTTCTTTGTAGGTTTCTTTATTCCTAATCAGTTCTTTTCCTTTTCCCGGTTCCGCAAATCCAAGGTCCTCATAAGCCATCATTTCCGCTATTGTGAAACAATCGTGAACTTCAGCGACATCAATGTCTTTTGGACATAAACCAGCCATGTCATAAGCTCTACTGGCCGCCAATTGAGCGCATTTAAGGCCGCTGAATGTGTCTCTGCCAGCCATATTTATCGGGGCCGTAGCCATGCCCAGGCCCCTAATCCATACGGGTTTCTCACAAAGCTCTTTGGCCTTCTGCTCAGAGGCGAGAATAACACAGGACGACCCGTCCGCATTTGCGCAACAATCCATCATTTTAAGTGGGGTGGCGATATATTTGGGTTCCATTATCTTGTCGAGTGTAAGCGATTTCCGGAACACGGCCTTGTCATTCATTACACCATATGTCGAGGACTTGAGACGAATCAAACCCAGGTCTTCTTCAGTCGTTCCATATTTCTGGAAATGGCCTCTGGCGTACATTGCGTAATAGGCCGGCATCATTGTGCCGAATGGAGCCTCCCATTGGATGTCCGCGCCTCTTCCCATTCTCTCCTGGGACTCCGCAGAAGAAATCTCAGACATTTTCTGAAATCCAAGCACCATTACGACATCATGAAGACCCGACGCTATGAGAGCGTACGCTGTCCTCAATCCACTCGAACTCGACGAACATACGCTTTCCACGTAAAATGTCGGCTGAGGATTCAAACCCAAATATTCAGCTACCAACCCCGCGGGGGTCCTTTGTTTGTCATACTCGGGGGCCGAGCAAATTACGGAAGCGTCTATTTGTTCTGTTTTAATTCCCGATCCCTTGAGCGCATCTTTAAACGCTTCAAAAGCAAGTTCGCGAATTGACCCAGGATACGCGCGAACAAATGCGCTTTGTCCAACCGATATGACGCCTACCTTTGGCATCCAATCCTCCTCGTTCAGGAACCTTCACTCACTGATTTTTAATCATTTACACTGTAAGATAATCACCGGGATAACCGGCTCTAAACTTTTTTAGCCGCGAAGTTTGAACCGTTGTATCTTCCCCGTGGCTGTTTTCGGCAATTCGTTTACAAAATGGATACCCCAAGGCCGTTTAAACTTTGGCAGCTTGCCAGCCAGGAAATCCAACAGTTTTCGATCCAGATCAACGTCGGCTGTCTGGCTCCATCCTTTGTTCAAAACCACATAAGCGAAAGGTTTCACTAGCCCTTGTATTTGATGGCCCACAACGGCGCATTCATTGACCGCTTCATGTTCCATAAGAGTGTGTTCTATTTCCATCGGCGATACCCAAAGTCCACCTGACTTGAGCATGTCATCGTCCCTGCCCTGATAGGTGAAA
The DNA here is from genome assembly GCA_014874425.1 of Syntrophaceae bacterium. Lineage (GTDB taxonomy): Bacteria > Desulfobacterota > Desulfomonilia > Desulfomonilales > Desulfomonilaceae > CAJBEZ01. Next base: position 2,404 of record JACWAG010000033.1, read on the forward strand.
TAACCGTCCACCTGGCTATATACGTCACCGGTCTTGAACCAACCATCGGGAAGAATTTTTTTTTCGTTCTCCTCCGGCCGATTCCAATAACCTGGAGTAATGCTGGTTCCACGAATAATCAGATGACCAGATTCACCTGGAGCCACATCCTGATTGTCATCATCCACTATTTTGGCTTGATACCCTGGCACGACACGCCCAGAAGCGCCGGGTTTAGTATCACCTGATCGGTTTGAAATAAAGATATGGAGGGCTTCTGTCGAACCTATTCCATCGAGAATTTCCAGTCCTGTTTTCTCCTTCCATCTCCTATAAACCTCAGGTGGAAGCGCTTCACCTGCCGATGCGCAAATTCGTATAAAATCGAGATTTTCTCCGTTCATTTTTTTCAACAAAGAATTGTACTGAGTAGGCACACCGAAGAACACACTCGGCCTAAACTTGAGTAGGGTCTCCAAGACAAGTTCAGGAGTAGGTCTGTCGGACAGCAATACGGTTGAAGCGCCGAATCTCAGCGGAAATGATATACTGTTGCCAAGCCCGTAGGCAAAAAACAGTTTGCTTACCGAGAAGCATACATCGTCCTCAGAAATATCCAGCACCGTTTTGGCGTAAGTGTCTGCTGTGAAGAGCATCGATATTTGTTTGTGTGGAGTGCCTTTTGGTTTCCCCGTGCTACCGGAACTGTAGAGCCAGAAAGCGATATCATCCGGTTCAACCAAATATGCATCGGCTTTGTCTGACGCTGACTTAAGAAGCGTGTCAAACCCATTGTCCAGGTATAGCTTCTCACAGAATGCTTCCGTCTTAACTGGCGACGCAACACTGTCGGTAGTGGTAACCAAAAGTCGCGCTTGACTGTCCTTTAACAGATATACATAGTCATCCTCAGTCAGCATGGTGTTCACAGGCGCCGGCCATGCGCCATATTTTATGCTGCCCAGAAAAGCGTAAACTGACTCAGGAGAGTCGGGGGCTACAATCATAACCCGGTCCTTTGGCATCACGCCTAGGTCCCTCAAGACATTTGCAAATCTGTTGACGTTCTGCTCAAGCTCCCTGTAGGTGACGGTGGTTTCGCCGCAGTAGATAGCAACCTTATCTCCACGCAATCTTGATTGATTTTCTAGAAGTTCCACCGCAACATTGAGCTTTCCGCCTGCTTTTAATTCAGCCATGTCCCGTTTCTCCTTTGGCCTAGCTTTGAAGTTGCCGGCAGAACTAGCAAACTCCGTGCCTAAGCGACACCAAGTATCAGATTCCAAGCTCAACCCAATGATCCTACCGATGAAATCGATGTTTGTTAAATGTGGTTTTAATCGCTGCCGAGAAAAACCTGGAAAAGTTGTTTCCAAAATTGGCAATATTCTTGCCAATTATCGAACGGTTGTGGTCACTCCCAGGACGGGCCACCGGCCGAATGTGTCAAAGTTTGGCCTGTTAATTGTTGTGAGATCGACACGGTCCTTAAAGTAGAAATTTGTTGACGTGTAGTACTAAAAGGGCGCCGGTAATCTCAATAAAAAGCAGGCCCCCCGACCTTTAGAACTACGGACTTCAACCGAACCAGAGTGGGCTTCAACTACTCTCTTCACATTGCTCAGACCCAATCCACTTCCTTGGGTCTTGCTCGTATTAAAAGGAGTAAAAAGATTCGGTAACTGGTCTAGAGAGATACCAGGACCTGTATCTTTAACTCCTATCTCCACAAAATGGTCCTCTCCATTACGATAATTCTTGATCCAAACATTTATTGTACCCTCCTCAGGACTCGCCTCTATCGCGTTTAGCAACAAATTGATAACAGCTTGTTCCAGCTTCGCTGAGTCCACTTCCATTGGACAAATGATCCGGGCATAATGTTCGATTATCT
>JACWAG010000034.1 GCA_014874425.1 Syntrophaceae bacterium
AGAATCCAGATTGTCTTCTTGAAGGCACGTTTCGAATTCGTAAATTTTGTCGGCGATAGGTTCTAAATCACCTGGAGTGTGCTCGATAGTCGCCAGCCTGGCGGCATAACCCTCAAGGACTGCTCTGATTCCAAAAGATTCCTGAATATCCTCTCTGACTAGTCCTGTTACGCTATAGCCACCGTGTAGGCGTTTGATAACAAGACCTTCTCTTTCGAGTTTGTGAATAGCCTCGCGTACTGGAGTACGGCTCACTCCCATTCGTGATGCAATTTCATTTTCAACTATTCTACTTCCATTAGGAATATCACCACACGTGATGGCCTGCCACAAACGTTCGAAAATGATCTGGCCGGCAGATTTTCTCTCCTCCAAAGGTTCCAAAGCATTTGCTAACCGATCACTCGCGTCTAACATTTTTCGCTACCTTCAATCGATGCTATCAATTCCCAAGGTCCATTGAACTTTAAAAATCGATTGTCTGTTTTAGAATTAAAGGCCAGCCCAACGTGCGATGTTACATTGTAACACTTCATGGGTACCGCCGCCGTTGAGCAAAAACCGTGTATCCCGGAAATAACGTTGGGCGGTGTATTCCATAGAATAACCATAACCAGCGAAAATGCGTGTGCACTCGTCGGCGGCGCTACAAGCCGCTTCCGTGGCGAAATATTTTGCCATGGTCGACTCTTTCAATGCTTCTTCGTTCACGTCTATCATGGCCGCGGCTCTGTAGGTCATCAATTTGGAAGCCTCTAGATTAGTGGCCATGTTTGCAATCTTGGACTGAACGAGTTGAAATTTTCCGATAGGTTTACCGGAAGCCAAGCGCTCATTGGCGTACTTGATAGAATCGGCCATTGCGGCGCGTTGCAGCCCGATAGCCAAGGCGGCGGTCATCGTCCGAATCTCGGCGATGATTTTAAGGAACGCATTTAACCCCTCCCCTTCCGGGGTTAACCGATATTCCTTTGGAATCAAAACATCTTTGAAGGCCACCTCACAGATCGGGGTCGTGCGCGTCCCCAGACATTTAAATGGCGAGCTGAGCGAAACGCCGGGAAAATCTCGGGGAATAAAGAAATAACCGATCCCTCTGAGCCTCTTGCTCGGGTCAGTTTGACACATGACCGTGTAAAAACTGGCTTCAGGTCCGTCAGTGACCCAAGTTTTCATTCCGTTTATCAGATACCCGTCGTCAACTTGGGTAGCCCTTGTGGTAATAGCGCCCAAATCGGAACCCGCATCGGGTTCGGTCATACAAAAACAGCCGATTTTCTCGCCTCGCATTGCCGGTAGAAAATATTCCTTAAGCATCTCCTCTGTGCCGTGATGGAAGAGGAAATTGGTACCCATCAAACTTTGCATGGCTACAATTGAGGCCACGCTCAATAATCCCCTACTAATTTCTTCACAGATTATGCAGAATAAAGTGGTATTACCACCAGCGCCGCCTCTGTGGCGTGGATAGCGAATTCCGAAAATCCCCATCTGGGACAATTTTTTAAAAATTTCTCGAGGGAATTCGCCTTTGTTGTCCAACTCCTGCGCAATGGGAATAATTTCATTGTCGACAAATCTGGCTATATTCTTTCGAATCAGTTCTTCGGGATTTGATCTAATCATTTCAAGGACCCTTCTACGCAGCGCATGGATTTGGGGCTAATCACACATAACCTCGCATAACGTTTGCAACTGCTTCGTCAATTCAGGGACGATATCAACCAAGTCCCCGACTATTCCCCAATCGGCTATCTTAAAGATAGGAGCGTAGGGATCTTTGTTTATCGCCACGATGAACCTGGAATCCATCATTCCGGCCCGATGTTGAATAGCTCCGGACACTCCACAAGCAATATATAGTTCTGGCCGAACGGTGACACCGGTCTGTCCCACTTGGTTAGAAGCAGAGATCCATCCAGCCTCAACCGCAACTCGAGTACCAGCTATTTCCGCTCCGAGCGCAGACGCTAATTCCTGAAGAAGCCCAAATCCAGCCAAATCATTAACGCCACGTCCACCAGCCACAATTATCTTGGCTTTCGACAGATCCACATGTGGGGATTCCTCTTTAACAAACTCCAACATTTTTGTCCTGACCTGAGCTTCTGTCACTTTGGAATCGTGGGCGATTACAACACCTTCTTTGCCGGGAGTAGAGAGTAATTCCATAACTCCGGGCCTAACGGTAGCCATTTGGGGACGTGAAAAGCGATTGGCTATAGTGGCCATAACATTACCGCCAAAGGCCGGCCTAGTTTGCAACAGGATGCCTTCCTCTGGCTCAATGGAGAGTTCGGTACAATCGGCGGTCAGTCCTGAACCTGTGCGTCTGGAAACCCTTGGGGCTAGATCGCGTCCGATATGGGTGGCGCCCATTAGTAGAATACTGGGCTTGTGCGCTGTAATGAGTTCCTCAAAGACATATGAATAAGGCTCTGAACGGTAGTTACTAAAGATTTCACCATCTGATAAATGCACAATGTCAGCGCCGAACTGAATTAGAGTATCTG
>JACWAG010000253.1 GCA_014874425.1 Syntrophaceae bacterium
ATGGGGAGCGCTGTCAAACTTCCTCCACCATCAATTTGATTGCTAAGCTCAATCAAATTGATGGTGGAGGAAGTTTGACAGCGCTCCCCATCATTGAGACTCAGGCCGGCGACGTTTCAGCTTACATCCCTACAAACGTCATTTCAATTACGGATGGTCAGATCTTTTTGTCCACAGACCTTTTTTATTCAGGGGTTCGACCCGCCATCAACGTTGGGTTGAGTGTTTCCCGTGTTGGCGGTAATGCTCAGATAAAGGCTATGAAACAAGTCGCTGGGACGCTCCGTCTTGACCTAGCTCAATTTAGGTAACTTGAAGCTTTTTCCCAGTTTGGGTCGGACCTCGATAAAGTCACCCAAGCGCAATTGGCTAGAGGAACACGATTGGTCGAAATTCTCAAGCAGCCCCAATATGAACCAATGGCTGCAGAGAAGCAGATTGCGGTTATCTTTGCGGCGACGAACGGGTATGTCGATGAATATGACGTGAGGATGCTCATGGAATATGAGCGGCAATATTTGAGCCACCTTGAAAGTAGTTACCCGGATGTTCTGACTGAAATCAGGGAGAAAAAAATCATATCTGCCGATCTAGAATCCAAAATGAAAAAGATTTTGGATGAGTTCAAGGCAATATTCAATCCTCCTTCGGTTTCGCTAATATAGAATTTGGAACAAGCTTGATTTGTATTAACATCCGGATTTAGTCCGCAGGGAACGAGGTCGAAATGGCAAGTCTACGAGATATTCGTAAACGCATAGCCAGTGTCAAGAACACCCAGAAGATCACCAAGGCCATGAAAATGGTTGCGGCTGCCAAGTTGCGCAGGGCTGAAGAGGCGATTAAATCAGCCAGACCCTTCTCGGAGAAGATGCGTGAAGTCATGATGTCCCTGGCAGCGAGGACACAGGCGCATCCAATGCTTGAGTCACGGTCGGTTCAGAAGGCTCTTCTGATACTTGTAACCGCTGATCGAGGGTTATGCGGAGCATTTAATACGAATTTGCAGCGTCGTGCTGAAACCTTTGTAAAAGAGATGAAGACCAAAGGCGTTCAGGTCGATATTATAACGGTGGGACGCAAGGGGAATGACTACTTTCGCAGGCGTCAGGTACCAATCATCGAGAAATTTAACAATGTTATGAACAAAGTCAGCTATGATCTGGCTGGACGGATTGTTTCGATTGTCACGGAGAATTTTCTTTCCGGGGAATATCAGGAAGTCTACTTATTGTTCAACAGGTTTCGATCAGCAGTCACTCAGATATTGACGCTTCGAAAACTCCTGCCTATAGCTCCCGAAGAGGAAGGTTGGAAGCCTCGACGAGGGTACCTATATGAGCCATCAGAGGAAGATCTGCTCAAGGAGCTTTTACCCCGATATGTCCAGGTGCAGGTTTTTACCGGCATCCTGGATTCCGTCGCCAGTGAACATGGCGCCAGGATGTCTGCTATGGAAGCCGCGACTACCAATGCAGGTGAAATGATTAACAAGTTGACGTTGAAACTCAACCGAAAACGTCAGGAATCGATTACAACAGAGTTGATGGAGATCGTCGGTGGGGCGGAAGCCCTCAAAGGTTAGTCCGGCTCTCCCTAAAGCCAAATTTCGATAAACATTAGGAAGACGGTTTCAGGAGGATATCCTAAAATGAGTGTAGGGAAAATCGTTCAGGTAATCGGCCCCGTCGTCGATGTCGAATTTCCGGAGAATCAGCTACCGGCGATTTATAACGCCTTACTGATTTCAAATCCTGCGATTAACAACGAGGCGGATAACCTAGTTGTTGAGGTGGCTCAGCATCTTGGGGATAATACAGTACGAACCATTGCTATGGATACTACGGATGGCCTTGTGCGGGGAATGGCGGTTAAGGATACTGGCGCTCCTGTGCAGGTTCCCGTAGGAAAGGCAGTGCTTGGAAGAATTATCAACGTGGTCGGCAGACCCGTCGACCAGGCTGGTCCAGTTAACGCTGAGGCCCAAAGGCCAATCCATCGTCCGGCGCCTTCGTTCGACGAACAGGTTACCCAGATCTCCATCCAGGAGACAGGAATCAAGGTTGTTGATTTAATTGCTCCGTTCATGAGAGGCGGCAAGATTGGGTTCTTCGGCGGAGCTGGTGTTGGTAAGACCGTATTTATGATGGAGATCATCAACAACATCGCCAAACAGTTTGGTGGGACATCAGTGTTCGCCGGAGTCGGTGAAAGATCTCGAGAAGGAAACGACCTCTATCTGGAAATGGGTGGAGTGTTGCCCGGCCAGAAAAAGCCTGAAGGCGAAAGAGTTCTCGATCGAGCCGCGCTGATTTACGGCCAGATGAATGAACCCCCTGGAGCAAGGGCTCGTGTAGCGCTGACGGCGCTGACTGTTGCGGAGTATTTCCGTGATGAGCAGGGGATCGACGTTATGCTTTTTATTGATAACATCTTCCGGTTCACGCAAGCCGGTTCTGAGGTTTCGGCTCTTCTTGGACGAATGCCTTCGGCCGTCGGTTATCAGCCTACTTTGGGGACTGACATGGGCGAATTGCAGGAACGCATATGTTCGACCAGAAGCGGTTCAATCACAGCGGTTGAGTGTATCTATGTTCCGGCCGACGACTTGACGGACCCTGCCCCGGCGACCACATTTGCGCATTTGGACGGAACAGTCGTCTTGTCCCGTCAGGTCGCTGAGTTGGGTATATATCCGGCCGTTGACCCTCTGGACTCCACTTCAAGGATTCTGGACCCTAGGGTTCTAGGCGAAGAGCATTACAACGTTACACGTCAGATTCAGTTAGTTCTTCAGCGATACAAAGACCTCCAAGATATTATCGCAATTCTTGGTATGGACGAACTCTCAGAAGAAGACAAGCTGGTAGTATCCCGGGCTAGGAAAATACAGCGATTCCTGTCGCAGCCCTTCTTTGTCGCGCAGGAATTCACTGGCACTCCGGGCAAATACGTAAAGATCGCAGACACAGTAGCCGGGTTCAAGGAAATCATCGAAGGCAAATGTGATGACATTCCTGAGCAAGCGTTCTATATGGTGGGCGATTTGAGCGAGGTTCGAGCCAAGGCTGACCAACTGGCGAACGCCACAGC
>JACWAG010000254.1 GCA_014874425.1 Syntrophaceae bacterium
GAATCTAGGCTCGGTTGATCCACGCCCGGTAAGTAAATTTTGCTTGATACTCGCCTTTCTACGAACAAGGCTGTCCCTGGTAAGTTCATAGTGATCCCATACATCTTCGAGGGAGACCTGTTCATAGGTGCGCCGCATCTCTGTTTATTCCATCACATCATCAAGAATGCTCTGGAATGACGACTGGTCAAAATCTAGAAGTCTAAGGTTCGGCGTTCGCTGAACAATGGACCATTTGTCGCCACTGAGGATGATCGTCCTCATGCCTTTATGACCCTGTATATCGACTCTTCCTTGGGCCCCAACGATTAGCGTACCTTTCGGAACGAAACTAATTCTTTGGCCGCCGATGACAATGGTCAAGACCTTCGCGTTGTACTGACCGAGCGGAGGTTCATCCAGAGTTATTTCTGAGTCGACAAAACTTAGAATGGTTTCTTTCTCCAAGGATTCCAGCCAGTTTCTAACCTGTCCATATAAGTCATCGATACGTTTAAGCCATTTTTTCTTCCTGTCTTGCCAATCCATTGGGGTTAGAGCAGTCTCGTCTTGGGCGCTGTGTGCCTTTGACTTGAGAAAATCTGACAGACCGATTGTCTTAGCCATTAGTATCGACCCTCCTTTTTCGCTTATATCAGTTAGGCGCCCTGTGGTAAATTTTAGGGGTTGTAGACAGTTGAACGCTATTCTGAGTTCGAACAGTCTGTCCATGTCAATCGTTTGTGTTGTTTGGATTATAGCAGGTATTGCGCTCAATTAAAAACATCTGTTCCTTTTTGATTATATCAGGATGTTTGTTTGGGAACGGGATGGCGGTTGCTGGATCTCCGGGGCCGGTAAATGCAGAAATTGTCGATTATCATTGAGGTTTATAATGGGACGAAGTGTTATACACCCTGGCGAACATCTCGCCGAACAGATTGAAGAGCTTGGCATAAGCGCTGCGGAGCTTGCTCGACAGCTCCACGTGCCCACAAACCGCGTGACTGAAATCCTGAAAGGTCGTCGCTCCATAACCGGTGACACGGCCTTGCGTCTCGGGCATTTCTTTGGAACAAGTCCGGAATTCTGGATGAACCTGCAAAAGATCTATGACCTGCGCCTGGCCTAAAGCAAAGCTGGGGAAACAATTAGAGAGTTGCCGACCCTTGAAAAAATAAAACATTTCCGTGAATCGCAGTCAGAAGTCGGACTGTAATAACCTTTACGAGGTATAGGATGAACTCATTAAGGAAGCTCAAAATGAAGAAGGTTGTCCTGTTTGAGTCCAAAGCTGATTAGGTAATCCTGCACAATACCGTGCCTCATTCTTTGCCCTCTACCACTTCCCAATACCCGCCCCTGCCAGGGCCAACCCGACGCAGATAGCCTTGCGCTTTAAGTTTGCTCACCTGTTTCAGAACCGCTCGTTTCGTTATACCGAGGGCTACTCCTATCGCTGAAGTAGTCACCAATGCATCCTGTCGTATCAGTTCGAGGATCTGGGCGTCTGTCTTTGGTGAACTTATCGGTGAACTTATCGGTGAACCTGAGTCCGCTTTCAGTTCCCCAACCGGCGTTCGATGTACCGTGACGGTGAAGAGACAACCTTCATGGTCATCGGCGAAATCGATCTGTGGCCACGCCTCGAGAGCCCGTTTGATTCCGGAGCCCAGACCATGATAGGGTTTGTCGATCCCCTTGGGGACATTCAGTACGATGACGATTCGGCCGTTTTCCATGGCCACATTCTCGGTTTGGACCACCAGCGGGCTAATTAAAAAATGACATGACGGATTGATTTTTTGCAATTGCGCTTCACAAGTCAAGATTATTTTCCGGCAAACCCAGTAATCGCTTGTTAGAAACTATTTTCGTTTTGCGCTTGTCTTATAACGTGAAGCGTTATATTATAAAGTTCATGATTGAGAGCTACAGCGACAAAGAAACTAAAAAGCTCTTTGAACGTGAACCGTCACGCCGAATCCCCGCCGACATCCAGCGAATGGCCTTTCGCAAGCTTAGGATGCTACACAGAGCCGTCACGTTGGACGATTTACGGGTCCCTCCTGGAAATCATCTCGAATTACTTGGGGGTGATAGAAAAGGCCGATACAGCATTCGTATAAATGATCAATGGAGAATTTGTTTCGTGTGGCGAAACGGCAACGCTTACGATGTAGAGATTGTAGATTACCATAAATGAGGGATAAAGAACAAATGACCGTCAGAAAACTAGCGCCACTCCATCCGGGAGAGGTCCTGTTTGAAGAATTTATGAAGCCTATGGGGCTCTCTCAAAATAGGCTTGGGAGAGACCTCGGTGTTCCCCCACGTCGAATAAATGAAATAATTCACGGCAAAAGAGGCGTTACTGCTGATAGCGCACTACGCTTGGCCAGGTATTTTGGGACATCGGCCAGGTTTTGGATGGGATTGCAGTCCGATTATGATCTTGAAACCGCAGAGGATAAGCTGTCAGAAAAGATCGCCCATGAAGTGAAACTTTCACGTCCGGTTGGAAGAGTCAATTCTGAAAGGATACACCGCGAGGCTTAAAACACCTACCATTTTCGGTTTACGGCGCGGTCTTAGCTCTGTCATTTCTACTCCCAAGTATAAATCTATCCCGCAGAAAACGGCTTCGTCTTTTAAGGACTTTGCTCAGTCTAAGCAGAAAGTCCAGGAGATGGCTCACCTGATTTATCTTGATTGATTTTCAACACCGCCCATGAGCTACCAAGATCTAATACTTCCCGCCACCCATCCCTTTTTGTAAATACGCCCGACCCTAGACTGGCAATAACATTATGAAGTTTTCTTAAAGTAGGCATATTGACATTTATGGTCATAATGACTATCTTACGTTTCAAGAGTCACAACCCCTTTTAAGGGAGCCACAAGGCGGACTGAACCCAAATGGAAAATATAGGAAAATTCATAGCAGGCAACATCAAAAGGCTCCGATTACTCAGGGAAATTAACCAGATACAGTTAGCCGAGGCGGCGGGGATTTCAAGAGCAGCCTTTCA
>JACWAG010000255.1 GCA_014874425.1 Syntrophaceae bacterium
ACCTATTAGTGTCTCTACCGCCGTCTTACGGGATGACAATGGTCGGGCAATAGGTGGCGCCGAAACTTTTCGTGACCTGACCGAACTCGAGGCGTTACGCCGTGAACTGCAAGGGAAGTTCCAAGTAGGTGATTTTGCAAGCCGAAGCCCTGTAATGCAGAGAGTTCTAGAAGCTCTGCCAGCCATTGCCGCCAGCCCAAGCACTGTCTTGATTCTTGGAGAGACAGGCGTCGGCAAGGAACTGGTAGCCCGTACGATCCATAGCCTGAGCCCACGACGAAACGGTCCGTTCATTGCAGTCAACTGCGGGGCTTTGCCCGACACATTGTTAGAGTCGGAACTATTCGGCTACAAAGCGGGGGCCTTTACCGGGGCTACAAAAGATAAACCTGGGCGTTTCGCTCTTGCCAAAAAGGGGACAATTTTACTGGACGAGATAGGAGACATAAGCCCGGCCCTACAAGTGAAACTTCTGCGCGTACTTCAGGATCGGACCTATGAACCGCTGGGGGCTACAAGTTCTGAGATCGCCGATACTAGGATTGTTGTCGCCACCAATAAAGACCTCGGGGAACAGATGCGCATAGGCGCGTTCCGGGAGGACCTCTACTACCGAGTTAATGTAGTTCGCGTGGAACTGCCACCCTTGAGAAAACGCAAAGAAGATATCCCCCTTTTGGTGACACAATTCATAGAGCGCTTCAACCGCCTTCAAGGTAAATCCATTACAGGGATTACCACTGAGGCGCTTTCTTTGCTTATGGCTCACGACTGGCCCGGAAACATCAGGGAATTGGAAAACGTCATCGAGAGGTGCTTCATTATGTGTGACGAGGGGCTTATAGCGATCGGCCACTTACCTGATGATTTGACAGCGCACAACTTATCGAGAAACACGCCGTCCGAAATACGATCTGCACATGACTTTGTAGACATGCAAGCCATACAAACGGCCTTGGAACGTCACGGTTACAACCGGTTAGCCGCCGCCAAAGAACTCCATATTCACAAAACAACTCTTTTTCGCCGAATAAAGAAATTGGGTATTGTCCTGCCTGAACTGGACGGTCGCAAGCGCATAACTCAAACACAGTAGCCCTAACGCCACCTATCTTGGTCAATAGAGTAGCATATTAGCTACTATGTCAGTAGCCATATCGACATGCTAACTGCCAATAATCAATATTATTCAATGCTTTAACCTAAAGCGCCGAGGTGTCTAAACTTTGGCACATTTTGTGCTTGCTATCTGTATAGCAACTCGGAGCAGGTTTTTGGGTTATGAAAGCAGCCTTTTCCTATTTGGACAATCGCATTGCGCCGGTTTTTGACACAGCCCGGCAGATAGTCCTAGTTGAAGCGGTTTCGCGAAGAATCGTGAGAGAAAGTCAGGAAATTTTTGCCGATGACCTGCCAGTTCAGAAGGCGATCCAGTTAGCGGAGTTTAGTGTAAACGCGCTTGTATGCGGGGCAATTTCGAAACAGTTACAAGAGATGATTGTCGCATATGGCACCCAGGTCGTCCCCTTTGTGACAGGCGACTTGAAAGAAGTTATTTATGCTTGGGCCAACAACAGGCTTCATGATCGGCGTTTTACAATGCCTGGCTGCAGGGGGCTGGGGCGCCAAAGATTTGGATGTAAGGTTTTCAAGGAACAGGAGGATACGATTATGCCACGAGGAGATGGCACTGGTCCACAGGGAACTGGAAAAAGAGGTGGAGGAATGGGAGCTGGCGGTGGACGCGGCCAAGGTCAATCCCAAGGGCAAGGTGGCCAAGGGGCCGGACGCACGGGTGGAGCGGCAGCAGGCGCAGTCGGGTTTTGCGTCTGTCCCCAGTGCAAGGAACGACAACCTCATCAGCGAGGAGTGCCATGCTTTGAGCAAAAGTGTCCGAAGTGTGGCGCAACTATGGCGCGAGAATAAAACAAATTCTAAAGAGAGGAGGATACAATTATGCCACGAGGAGATGGCGCTGGTCCACAGGGATTGGGATCAATGACCGGTCGAGCCGCCGGATATTGCAGTGGCTCAGGAACGCCTGGTTATGCGAACGCCGCCCCAGGACGCCCATTTGGAGGGGGTTTTGGACGTGGCCTAGGTTTTCGAGGAGCTGGATTCGGTTCTGGAGGCCGTGGATATCGTTGCAGATTCTTTGCTAACGGTCTGCCGGGTTGGAATCGAGTCGGCGCTTACTCGGCGCCATTTCAGGGAACCAACCCAGAAATTGAGAAACAGGTTCTCAGGAACCAGGCAGACGCCTTGGAATCTGAACTGGAATCTATCAAGAAGCGCCTGGCTCAGTTCGACAAAGGTTCTTCTGGTGATTAACCCCTAAGACGCCGACTGGTTCGCCTTATACGCCGCTATACGAATCAGTCGGTCAACCCTCAACGCAGTCATCATGATCATTAAAGACACAAGGTTGAAATCTAAGAAGCGTTGTTTAGATAAAAACCCGACTTGTGATAAGAGGAACTAAAAACCCGAGGGGAAAGTATGAAAACAAAATCGCTCATGAGTCTAACGCTAGGAACCGTTGTCACGTTGGTAGCAGCTATATCCTGTTTTGCGCAAGGAATGAATGAGGATAATTGTTTTTATCTCAAAAGTCTTCATGCGACCACCAGAGGAATGGCTTATTGGTATGACAAAGCCAACGGGGGTCTAGAAACGATAGTGGGGGTTCCATATTCACAGGCTGGGTGCGCCAAGTGTCATGTTTCATCTTGCGATAACTGTCACAAGCAGGTTGTAAATGGGAAAGCGCAATACTCCGCTGAAGCGGCGAAAAATCAGGAGAAGTGCATGGGCTGCCATGGACGAGAGGCGTTCATGATCATGAAAATTGACAAAGCGGCGAACACTCCTGACGTTCACGTCGCAAAAGGAATGACCTGCATGGATTGTCATACGTCACGTGAAATTCACGGTGACGGGAACGTGTACAAATCGATGAGGGAACCCGGCGCCATGGATGTGACCTGTGAACAGTGTCACGATTCGTTGCCAAAAAGCCTCTCACACACCATTCATGGGAAAAAGTTGAGTTGTACCGCGTGTCATGTCCGCCACGTCGTAAGTTGCAACAGTTGTCACGTTGAGACCATGCTCAAAGACAAGAAACGGGTATCCCTACCCGTGTCCGGATGGAAGTTCCTTATGAATTACAATGGGAAAGTCACCGCTGCGAACATGCAAACCTTTGTCGCTCCAGGCGATAAAACCTTCATGATGTTCGCTCCGCAATTCAGCCACTCGGTTATGAAAAAGGGGTCGAAATGCGAAGAATGCCACGCTACCCAAATTGATAAACAAATTAGCAACGGGAGTATTGACCTTTCCTGGCTTGACAAAGGAAAGGAACAAAACCTCAAGGGCGTTATTCCGGTCGTAAAAGGCGCCCGTTACAATTGTGTATACCAAAACTATCATGACGGCTTTTGGACGCCGATTGCCAACCCAATAGAGCCAAAAACGCAGTATGTGGGCTTTGGTTCTCCATTAACACAGGAACAGCTCAAGAAGCTTTTAGCGCCACAGAAAAGTAAGAAATAGCGCAGACGAGGGAGTCTATGAAAATTCTCGACGCTCTAATTGATAGCCTAACAGGCAAGGACCTGCCTGTGACGAATGTCTGTTGTGGCGCGTTCTGGACAGCCGTCACAACTCGGGGAACTGGCCTTGCCTCGACTTATCGGGAGCAGGACTCCCAGCATAGTGATGACCACTGCATGATTGATGACGCTGGGCGGTTGACGGAAAAAGTGGCTGGAGATTTGGTTGACTATGCTCGATCGAGCGATACCATGAGCGCCTCTATTGGTATGGCCTCGATTAATTCCTTGATAGAGATTGACGAACAGCGGTGCGTGCATATCGGAGCTTATGAAATTCTTGCTGAGAAAGGTCGAAATCTGGATGTGGCCGTGGTGGGACATTTCCCTTTCATCCCCAAGTTGCGAGATGTCGCTAGAAATGTGTGGGTGATAGAGAAACGAATTCGCCCCGGCGACTTTGCCGAGAGTGAGGCTAAAAATATTTTGCCGAAAGCCGATGTTGTGAGTCTTACCGGTACGGCTTTCATAAATCATACAATTGAAGAATTGTTAAGCTTTTGTAAGGACAGTTATGTAGTCCTGACGGGTCCGACATCTCCCCTCTCCCCGGTACTTTTTGATTTTGGGATCTCCGCTATTTGCGGAACTCAGGTAGTGAATGTGGAAAACGTGGAGCGCTTTGTTATGCAGGCGGCGATCTTCAAACAGATACGACACCAGGGTGTGCTACTGTTAACAATGATGGCTAGCGCTTGATATGCTGAAGTATCGGGATATCGTCACAGACAGCCTTATGTAGACAGACGCCGAGATTTTTCTTCGCTTTGAGAAACAATATGATAGATCACTAAAATAGGTACGGGAAATGAATCGAAATAAATTTCATCACGTTTATGGCCCTGTTCCCTCGAGGCGTTTGGGGCGCTCACTGGGAGTAGATCTTGTGCCGTTCAAAACATGCTCTTATGATTG
>JACWAG010000003.1 GCA_014874425.1 Syntrophaceae bacterium
ACTTCGAGTTTTTCGGGTTGTGCATGGTCGCATTCCTGGCCGTCTGCAACGTTAGCGTCTTCTACAACCTCTTCAACTATCTGCAAACTTTGGGAATTCCCACCGGGTTACTTTCTTGCCACAGGGGGCGACGGTTACAGCGTGTTCAAGGAGAATGGTCGCAATATCCAGACTCCTGGTGTTCTCATGACTGAATTAATCACAAATTTCTTTAAGGAGAAAAAAGTCATAACCAGATCTCTTCTAAAGAAATTAAACATCTCCTTAGTGAATTAGCCTCACTGATCCTAACAAAACGTTATCCCCAAGAATCGAACGAGGGAGTTTTAAATCACATTGAAGAATCATTGCAGGGATTTGGGAGCAGGCATTTGCATCCACGCTTCAGGTCTTCCCACACTCCCTAAAGAAGTTGACAGGTATCTGCCTAGAAAATCCAAAATCGCCCGGTAGCTTTTGATTTGGTTTTCCTTTTTTACAAACCCGTGACCTTCGTCGTCAAACACGAGATACTCGACTGGCACATTCCGCTTCCGAGCCGCCTCTACGATCTCATCGGACTCGGCTTTGATTACTCTGGGGTCGTTCTTTCCCTGAAGCACCATCAAAGGTCTGACGATTTTGCTTGAATGGAACAAGGGCGAGATATTTCTCAGGTAGTCTTCTTCAGTATCGGGGTTACCAATCTCTCGATAGAGGGATTCCTTGTAAGGATCCCACCATGAAGGAAAACTCTTCAATGTACGAAGCCAGTTTGATACACCAAACATGTCCACGCCTAGAGCGAACTCCTTCGGTCTGAACGTGAGTGCGGCCAAAACCATGTAGCCGCCATAGCTGCCGCCTATGATCCCAATCCGCTTTTCGTCCACGTATCCTGTTGATTCGAGGTATTTCTTCGCTTCAACGCAATCCGCCAGGTCATCTTGTCCGTGTTTGTGATTGTCCAGCCGGTAGAAGGTCTTACCGTACCCCGAGCTGCCGCGATTATTGACGGCGATGAGAATATATCCGTGATTCACCAGATATTGAAACAGTGGATCATAATGGATCGTGGCCTGTCCACCGGGTCCTCCATGCACCCACACCATTGCGGGAGCCTTGTTAGAATGATCAGCCTGGTGAGGCTTGTACACTATGGCGGGAATATTCAATCCGTCGAATGACTTATAATGAACCCGCTGTGCTTCCACCAAGTCTTCAGGATCAATTTCCGGATTAAGCGTGTTGGTAAGCCGCGAGTACCGCTGGCTCCCGAAATCATAAATGTACAGATTGTTAGGTGACCGAGCGCCGTTGACATAGAAGCTCATCAGCTTCTCGCTTTTCGAAATTTTCACTGACGATATCTGACCTTGTGGTGGTTCAGGCAGATGAGCCGGCTGATTCGTGGACGTATCATAGATTCTGATCTCGGTCCTCGCATTGTTATTGATTCCGATCACCATGTACTTGCCCGAATGGGAAAAACTGGCAAACTCTATATCCCAGTCGGCTTGTAGTATTGTTTCAGAATGTCCGGATTCAAGATCGTACCGCTTTAAATAAGTGAACTCTCGGCCTTCATTGGTAAGGTAATACAGGCTCTTCGAGTCTGGACTAAACGTCTCGGGAGAAAAGTTTATGTCTCCTTCATGAGGGGTCAGGCGCTTGAATTCCTGAGATTTTGTATCGTAGAGATAGATGTCTGAATTATCACGGGTTATGGTCTTGCTGAAGGCAAGGTAGCAGCGGTCTCTGGAAACGGTTCCGAGACTGTACGCTCCATCATTCTTGAAAATCATGCGTGGACTGAAGGTCTCAATGTCCATGTCATAGACATCCATATGCTTGGGGTCCCTTTTGTTGGAACCGAAATAGAAACTTTTTTCGTCATAGCTGATTCCGTAAAAGACGGACTTCGCCTTTTCGTCCGGAGTCAGGTCCCTAACATTTCCGCCCTCATCTCGCAGATAAATGTGCCCCTTTTCGTTGCCTCCGCGATCACTCTGATAAAGGATGCGATTGTCATGAGGCAGGAAGGAGAGGGCGAAAATTGAGTCATCTTTGGAGAAAGTGAGTTGCGAAGGCTCTCCGCCCTCAACAGGGATTACGGAAGCGTTGAATACGCCGCTCTGGTTGCTGGAAAACAAGACACTTTGTTCATCGAAAGAGAAGGAACTCCCCCCGATAGAGACAGTCTTCATGAATTGTTCAATGGAGTACTTCTTGATTTCGCGGCACTCGACCGGATTCGCCATTGAACACAGCCCTAACAACGAAATAGCATAACATATCAGTATCTTAAGTTTCACCGTTACTCCTGATTTGCGAGAATGATATCTGGAACCCTGTCTTGTATTACGATTTTTCCAGTTGATGGGGGAAATGACAAGGCCACGTGCAAAGCACGTGGCCTTGTCTACTAATTCACATCATTTATGTCAAATATCGAACATTGGCTCTACATAAATTTATCCATTCGACACGACATCCCATAGCCGGTCAAAGCCACCCGGACCCGCTTCTTCGCCGGCTTCACTGCCGTGACCTTCGTCGTCTGCATCTGCTAACATAACGGCCGTAGCATTGTTATCGACTTGGTCGTCAACTGATTTGGTTCGCGACCAATCCACGGTCTTTAAATCAGGCATGCGGGACCACTCTCCCAAACCCAAGTCCATTTGTCCACTTTGAAAAATTGTTGTCTCTCCTGATCCGCTGACTTCCTGAGTTCCGACTTGAAATATCATCATCGCCGTGACGATGATCATCAGCCCTAATATAGGCGAATACTTTCTCATTTAAAATTTCCTCCTCCCTCCATCTATGAGAAGGGTAGATAACTCTCCTATGAACTAAAAACTGCTGGTTATGTTGAAC
>JACWAG010000004.1 GCA_014874425.1 Syntrophaceae bacterium
AAAGAATAATGTCTCTTTTAAATTCCGAATCGTGAAGACTTGGATCTTTCATTTCGAATTTCGATTGATCTTTTGGCTAAATTCCTGAAACGCTTTTTGTACAAGTAGGACGGGATCGTCTTCGGTAAAGAGCGCCATTCCGGGGGTCCGTCCTGATTTTGTGACAATCTGGTCAAAGAAGTCGGATAAGCGCCCACTTCCTGAAAGAACCCCTATTACATTTGCAGGGGTAAAATCATCAAAGGCTATAGTAAATTCATTCAGAGTCCCTATGCCGCCACCCAAAAATATCGCCACGTCAGCGCTTCGAACCAGAATCACATTTCGCCCTTTGTTACCCATGCCGGTGAATATGATTATATCACTATCAGCAGGATAGCAGTAACGATTGAGGTGCTCTGTCCTGTTCAGAGCGGGTGAAACAGCCAAAGTTAATCCGCCAACTGCCTTTGCCCCGAGAGACGCCGTATGTGGCGCCCCCGGACAGCCGCCGGTAAGGACGATTCCTCCCTGTCGTCCTATTTCCTGACCCAATTCAAAGGCCTTCTTTGAAATTTCCGAATTTTCAGGTTCACGGGCTGAGCCCAGAACTGCAATTTTGAGTCGATGAGTAAACAAGCGATTGACCTCCACGTCTTAAAGGTTCGATAATGATACTGGGAAGCGATAGAAAATCCAGGAATAAAGACATTTCTAAAAAAATATACGGAAACATTGTCGCGCGGGTCAACCATGAAACCTGCCATGTGATGCGCCTGCCGCAAGAAATCGTGGAACCCTGAAGGCTGTAAGTTATTCATTTGGTGTCCTCAATAACAATGTTTGCCCTGATAAATCTTGACACTTCATGTCTGAAAATATAATTTTCTATTCTGATCGCTTTATAGATTGGATATGGTCAAATATGAAACGTTATGGCGCTGTGATCCTTGCGGCAGGCAAAGGAACGCGTATGAAGTCGAATTGTTGCAAAGTGCTGCATCCGGTAGCCGGCCGACCAATGCTGGCCTATGTCCTGGATGCGGTACGGACCTTGAGTCTGGACAGAATAGGTGTAGTGATTGGCCATCAGGCTGAAGATGTCATGCGGTGTTTCGACGATCGGGATTTGAATTTTGTGAAGCAGGACCCACAACTGGGAACTGGGCATGCTGTTAAGCAGTGTTACGAATTGTTTCAAGGATTTGATGGACACGTCTTGATAATGTGTGGAGATACCCCGCTGGTAAAACCAGAGACACTTGACAGTTTTATCAGGTATCATGACGAAAATTCGAGTTTGCTTAGTGTGCTGACCACTAATTTGGAGAATCCTTATGGTTATGGTCGGATTTTAAGGGATTGCGCAGGCAACGTGTCGAAGATTATTGAAGAAAAGGACGCGTGTGATCCGGAAAAAGCTATAAAGGAAATCAACACTGGGATTTATATTGTTGAATGCAGACTTTTATTTAGTTTACTTGATAGGCTCAAGGTGCAAAATGCGCAGAAAGAATATTATCTGACTGATGTTGTTTCATGGGCTAATCGTGAAGGTGTAACGGTTCATGGTTGTCGAACGGAAGACTCTTGTGTGGTCATGGGGGTAAACAGTAGGTCTGATGTCGCCAATGCAAATGGCGTTGTGTGGAACCGGATTAGATGGCAATTAATGTCGGAAGGGACGACTCTTCTTGACCCGTCGTCATTTTACGGTGATTTTGGAATAACAGTAGGGCAGGATACTGTAATCTATCCGAACGTTATGATTACCGGGAATTCATCTATTGGAAGGGACTGCGTAATTGAGCCCGGTTGCTTTATAAACGATTCCAGGATAGGTGACAGGGTGCGAGTTCTTTTAGGATCGAAATTGGACGACGTTGAAATCTCGGAGGATGTCTCAATAGGTCCAATGGCCCATTTGAGGCCCAAAGCGAAGATCGGAAAGAACGCCCGAATCGGGAATTTTGTTGAGGTCAAGAACACCACTGTGGGAGATAGAACCAAGGCTGCGCACCTGACGTATCTCGGCGATAGTCAGATAGGAGACGACGTTAATATTGGATGTGGGACAATTACATGTAATTACGACGGCAAAAAGAAACATCGCACCATTATTGAGAATCGATGTTTCGTGGGATCGGATGTACAATTTGTTGCTCCGGTCGAGATTGGATGCGGCAGTGTGATTGGAGCGGGAAGCACAATAACCAAGGATGTGCCGCCGAACTCCCTTGCTGTTTCTAGATCAAAACAGAAAACGTTTCCTCTTCGGTTAGGTCAGGGCCTGGCTCCAAAGAATGAAGATCGGTAACATTGAGCTGGATGGCGCTGTGGTCCTGGCGCCTATGGCGGGAATAACTGATCCGCCGTTTAGACGTATTGTGCTGACCTTTGGAATTTCGTGTCTGTGGACAGAAATGATAAGCTGTAACGCTGTTGTCCATGCACGAAAAATTCTGGCTACGATGGACACCAGAGAGCATACTGTTCCCGTGATTTTTCAGATCATCGGCAAAGATCCGGAAATCATGGCTGAATGCGCAATGATTGTACAGGATCATGGGGCTGCGGCAGTAGATATTAATATGGGTTGCCCTGCGAGGCAGGTGATCGGTTCTGGTGGTGGTGTCGCTCTGATGCGCAACCTGGAACTGGCTGGCCGGATCATCGGCTCAGTGCGGAAAGCAATAACAATACCTCTGACGGTAAAGATGAGAACCGGCTGGGACGAAAAAAGCGTTAATGCGCCTGAGTTGGCTTTGATAGCGGAGCATGAAGGGGCCGACGCAATTGTTTTGCACGCCAGGAGCAGATGCGCAGGCCACTGTGGCCCAGTTTCTTTGGATCTTTTGAAGCTGGTCAAGTCCACGGTGTCAATTCCTGTAATAGGCAACGGGGGAGTGATAGCTGTTGAAGACGCTCTGAATATGGTAATGGAAACCGGCTGTGATGGAATTATGATTGGCAAGGGAGCGCTGGGACGTCCCTGGTTCCCAAGGAAGATTCTCGAAACACTGTTTGGTTGGGTGGTGACGTCATACCAATCGAATAGATCGCTGGGTGTTGTTGTGAGTCGGCATTTCGAGGATGAACTGAGATGGTGCGGTGTGAGGCCAGGCTTACACAGGATGAGAAAGCACCTAGGTTGGTACTCAAAAGGGATTGACGGCGCCGCCGAATTCCGCTCTCGAGTATTTACTGAAGAAAACCCTGAGATGGTCCTGGCTTTCATAGACAATTTTTTTGGAAAGGTAATGATCCCATGAAATCTGGCCGTAGGGATATGGATGTGAGTCCCGCCGGATCGGAGACTTCCCGTGAGAACAAGAAGTCTGGGGGGGTTCCTTGGGCATCGAACATTGGAGATTCATTGGATTCTCTGGTCGAATATCTTGTGGACAACAATGTAGAGGGCATTCATCCACTAATAATGGGGGAAGTTGAAAAGAGGCTGATCATAAAAGTGCTTGAAAGGAATCGCGGTAATAAGCTCCGTGCCGCGCGTAGTCTTGGACTAAGTAGAAACACTTTTCACAGAAAAATTCTTAAACTTAAGGAGTCCTGTGATTTGTTCGATTCAGACCCAGATTCGTGAATCCAGGGCTCAAAGCTAGGCAGATTTGTTACATTTTTGTAAAGAGCCATGTTTCATCGACCTGATGTAGGCGCTTTGGTGTGAATGATAAAATCCCTGCGGTTCACTTTTGGGCAACCTGTTGTCGAGTGTTAAGATAGCGGAATTATGACAAGTGAAGTTGTCGTTACTTGAGTTCTGTTCCACTAGATATAGCTTGACACCAACGCCCAATAAAATATAATTAACCCGGATTCCGAAGTTCCCAGGAGAGCCGGATGGACTTGGCGATTTGGTCGTGCTCCAGAAGAAGGTTTTATGACTGTTTAGCAGACGAATAGTTGGAGAAAACAACAGGAATAAGGAGTAAATCTGGAACTCGGTAAGAGAGACAAAGACATAGCTGAGTTACATAGAACCCCGGATGAGGTTAAATGGGGACAATAAGGCGGCAAATGGGAAATTGGACAGGATAACCGCAATATTGGAGGCTTTAACCTGAAAGATGGTCAAAGTTTAGGTTCAAAGACCCTGAAGCCGGAAAGTGGCCAGGACTCTAAATCGGTTAAGGTGACGCTGTTCGGACGAGAATATAGTGTTCGGGGCCGTGGGTCCGGAGACTATATCGAGAGGCTTGTAGAGTTCATCAATTCCCGATCTGAAGAGATCAGGGGAAAATCAGGAGTTGTGACCACAATTGATCTTGCGATTCTCACGTTGCTCAACATTACGGATGAGCTTTTTGAATGCAGGCAGTCGATTTCAGAACAAATCGAGAAAACGGAGGAAGAAGACTACGGTCTCTTAAAACCCGGTGATTTGGGAGAGACTGATTTAAAAATTCCCCTGCGCGGTTCGTGAGGGATAGAGAATTTTTGAGCCAACACTCGAAAATTGGGAACTGAACCCGGTTGTGGTGTGCAAGCCTACCGTTGAAGTAGGAAGCCTGAAACAACCGCTAGGATCCCACCTGGGAAACCAGGTTCAAAAGTTCTATTGCCACGGCCGACTGCGGGGGATAAAAACAACGTAGATTGCATTTTTCTTTACACCCTACAACCGGGATGTGCTACGAAGCCTCTGGATGGCAGTTCAGGGTTCCATATATAGATTCAGTTTTCTAGAAGTGCCTTGTTATCATAGCCCTTTGGACACTTACGGTCATTGTCCCTCATCCGAAATGGTTTCTACGCTTCAAACGTCCCGCTAAATAAAATGATATGGAGGGGGTTGTGGGATCGATTCCCTTTTTGATCTATGCCCTTGTCGCAGTAGTTTTAGGGCTCACTGTTGGCTACGCTGTCGCTAGATTTCTGGACAAGAGGCGTTTTGAATCAGCAAAATCCAGCGCTGACCAAATCGTCAATAACGCCCAAAAAGAAGCGGAAACAATTAAGAAGGAAGCTCTGCTCCAGACTAAAGACCAGTTGTTTCAGGCTAGAGCGGAACTTGAGCATGAAATACGAGAAAGAAGATCCGAACTTTCTGCCAGAGAGGCTCGACTTCTCAAAAAGGATGAAAATCTTGAGAGAAAATCAAGCCAACTCGAACAGAAGGACGCCCAACTCGTCAAACATGAAAGAGAAATTGAAGCCGGGCAAAAAAGAACAAAAGACAAAGAGCGCGAGGCCGACAATCTTGTAAAAAGACAGCAGGAAAAATTGGAAGCTCTGGCCGGTCTTTCCACTGTGGAAGCCCGAGATATGTTGCTTAAGAAGGTTGAAGACGAAACCCGCATCGAGAGCGCCAGAATAATTAGGCAAATCGAAGAAGAGACCCTTGCCCAATCTGACAAGAAGGCCAAGGAAATAGTGTCTACAGCCATAGGCAGGTACGCCGCTGATTTTATTGCGGAGAGAACCGTGTCGGTTGTGAATTTGCCAAACGAAGAAATGAAGGGCCGAATCATAGGACGGGAGGGTAGAAATATCCGGGCTATCGAGGCTGCAACCGGCGTTGATCTCATCATCGACGACACCCCGGAGGCTGTAATACTTTCGGGTTACAATTCTATCCGTCGAGAAATAGCCAGGATAGCTCTCGAAAGACTCGTTAACGATGGTCGAATTCATCCTGCCAGAATTGAGGAAATCGTAAAAAAGGTTACCCAAGAGATGGAAGACGCCATCGTCGAAGCCGGGGAGCAGGCAAGTTTCGATGTAGGGGTCCATGGAATCAACCCTGAGTTGATCAAATTGGTTGGAAAACTCAAATATAGGACCTCTTTTGCGCAAAATGTTTATCAACACTCCATCGAGGTTGCTTTTCTTTGTGGTATCATGGCTGCTGAATTGGGTCTCAACCAGAAAAAGGCCAAGAGAGCGGGATTGTTGCACGATATTGGCAAGGCGATAGATCATGAGGTGGAAGGGGCCCACGCCATCATCGGTTCAGACATTGCCAGGAGATATGGAGAATCCCCTCTGATCGTCAATGCGATCGCCTCTCATCACGGGGATGAAGATCCTACTAGCGCCATAGCTGTCCTTGTTCAGGCGGCTGACACCCTCTCGGCGGCCAGGCCAGGCGCACGACGCGAAATGCTCGAAAACTATGTTAAAAGACTTGAGGATCTCGAGAGAATAGCTGATTCCTTCAAGGGGGTTAGTAAGTCGTTCGCTATTCAGGCGGGTAGGGAAATCAGGATCATTGTCGAGAACTCAAACATGCGCGATGAACACCTCACTTTGCTTGCCAGGGACATTCGCAAGAAAATTGAAAAGGACTTGTCCTATCCTGGTCAAATTAAGATTGTAGTCATTAGAGAAAGTCGAGCTGTAGAATACGCCAGGTAGTCATCGGAAAAAACTTGCGCATAAACGACATAACGGAACTAGCTGAAGAAGAATTGCTGGCGCTTACGGTATTCCCAGAGCTTGTTGGTGGACTTTCCCATGAAGTCGCTCAACCGTTAAACGCCATATCGTTGGCATGTGAGGTCATTCGCTTTAAGGTCAAACGACTTGCCTTAAACGAAACTGATCTTAATTTTTTTCAAGATAAGTTGGCCAGCATAAAGAATCAAGTAGTGAGAGCTGCGGACACAATTAACGGGATTCGACGCTATGGCTCCTGGTCTGTGAATTCTTCGACAAGCGACATGGAAACTTCATTTCTAAGAGTTTGTAATCTTCTTCGACAGCAATTTGTTTCAAGGGGGATCGAATTCACTGTTCAAAACCGTAATGAAGGTTCGAGGCCAACTCGAATTGATGCTGTTCTCCTCGACCTCACTATCGTTCAGTGTATCTTGTTTGCTAGAACTCGGGTCGAGTTCCTGGAATCCCGACACAGAGAGAACAGCGTTCGTTACGACAAAAGGATAGAGGCCGAACTGGATTGTTCTCCCGGCGCAAACTCAATGGTGATAAAGTGGAATTGCGGAACACTCCGAATAGAGGACCTAATTGAATTTATTCCGCCTCGCGTCAAGATCGGCTTGAGCGCTTCCAAAAAAATCATAGGTCGTTTCGGTGGGATGATACAAATAGATGAGGGCCGGATCTCGCTGGTTTTTCAATCAAAAGACTCAAAACCTGAAAGTTTAGGCTGACAATTCTTCTCCCGCGCCTCTAATTGTGATAAGATCCGAAAAAGTTTGGGAATGAGGGTAATCATACTGCGTCCCAAACGCCGGTGCGATTCATTTAGAATAGGTAGATGGACACGTTGGAGGCATAATTGCGCTGCGGTAGGATCCCTGCCATTAATTCCAAAAACCGAAGGCGATCCACTCTCGCAGGCTTCCTCAAGTTTTCTTTCTTGGGGGCCTTGCTGATTAATCTGGTCGGTTGCGGCGCTTCTTTGAATCTTGTAAAAAGGGATAATCTCAATCCATCTTCCCTATCCGGCGCCATTGCAAAAGCATTTACCTTTGGGGCGGGAAAATCTTCCCAAGTGTCAAATAGGTCCGGCGTCTATCCTCCCATTCCTCTCGAAGCCAACGAACCACGAGTAAGAAGATTTCTTAGGGAATATGGATACGAGCACAGAAATACAACTCGAAATTATCTAGCTCAAGCCCAAAAATTTCTTCCCATGGTCAAGGAACAAACACAAGAGCATCATTTGCCTCAGGAGCTTGCCTATCTGTTTTTACTTGAATCGGGAGCTAATCCCGAAGCTAGGTCTCGCGCAAACGCGTTGGGCATGTGGCAATTTATGCCTGCCACAGCACGCACTTACGGTCTACGTGTCGACAGTTACGTGGATGAGCGTCTTGATCCAGCAAAATCCACAAACGCCGCTTTACTTTATTTGAAGGATCTTTACGGCATGTTTGGTTGTTGGAGGCTCGCTCTAAGCGCCTATAACTCCGGAGAGAATAAGCTAAACAGAGTGCTGTGCAAGGAAGACGCAAATGAATACGAGGATATTTGTTCCAGCCGTATGCTTAAACGCGAAACCAAGGAGTTCCTACCCCGTTTCCAGGCAATAACCATAATTGCAAAAAGCCCCGAAAAATACGGTTTTCAGCGAATAGTCTCAAAGAGATCTGATGAAAAGTTTGAACTTGCTCCGATACAAGGAAGCTATTCTCTGGACAGGCTGGCCCATATTTTGGGCATTTCGTATGCGGATTTGCTGGAACTTAATCCCGCTCTTGTGCGTGGGATAACTCCAAATGACGGATCGCCTTACTCTGTGCGAGTTCCTCCCGGGAAAAAGGACATTCTGCTGGCCGGGCTCAGAAACGTTCCTGAAGATAAGCCGAAGAGCCAGATAATTCATGTTGTTAAAAGGGGGGACACAGTAAAGGGGATCATAAGAAAATACGGTGTACCAAAGGAAATGTTGGTTCAGCTCAATCCCGATGTGAATTTGTCCCGCGGACTCAAGAGAGGCGCTAAAATTACGGTCCCCAAGATCCCCCAGGTTAAAAAGAAGGTGGTGTCCAAGACAAATGGGACTACTCCAAAAAACAGACCGAAACCAGGGACCTCGGCGAAAAAGTCCTAACCTCGTGGATAGTGATTTGGCGCCAGTTCATGAACGATAATCAGCGTTTATCGCAACATACTCCTCTGAGAGGTCGCATGTAAGCATCGTCGCGTGGGCTGACCCAGTTTTCAAGTCTATTGATACTGAGAATTCTGGTAAGCGCATTTCCTGCTTAGCCCGCGCTTCCCAGTCTCCGACTTCCAATATTCCGGATTTAACAATCTGCACTGAGCCAATCCAAAGATCAATCCTTGATGGATCGAATTTGACTCCAGCCGATCCCGCTGCGCAAACGATTCTACCCCAATTTGGGTCTTCTCCGTGGAAAGCGGTTTTAACCAAAGGTGACTCCGCTATCCGTCTAGAAACCATTGCCGCCGAGACTTCATCAGGAGCGCCGAATACTTTCACCTCGACAACTTTGGTAGCGCCTTCTCCATCCTTAACAATCTGTCTCGCCAAATTCGCACAAACGCTTAGTATCCCTTGTGAAAACAGATCTCGATCTGTGTCATTGTCCAGGAGTTCTTTAGACTGATCTGATCCACCGGACATTACTATTGCAGTGTCATTTGTGCTAGTGTCCCCATCAACGGTAATTCTATTAAATGTCAGACTGTTAGCTTGCACGAAAACTTTCCGAAGGTACGACTCCTCAACGCGCATGTTCACCAGGACAACAGCGAGCATTGTAGCCATGTTAGGCGCCATCATACCCGCTCCCTTGGCCATGCCTACAATCTTTAAGGTACCGTTGCTGAGTCGCTTTTCGACCAATGCTGTTTTGGGGAAGGTGTCAGTAGTCAGAATGGCGGACGCGGCGTCCAGAAAAGCCGATGGGCTAATCAATCCCGCCAATTCGGGAATTTTTGCGTTCATTCGATCTACTGGAAGAGGTTGACCGATGACCCCTGTAGACATTGGCACTACCAATTCATGGGCAATCCCTAATCTATCCGCTACGGATTTGGTTAGAAACAAAGCGTCAGCCAGACCTGAGTCCCCTGTGTACGCATTTGCGTTGCCAGAATTGATTAGTAGCGCTTGAGAGATTCCCCTTTGGAGACACTCTCTTGTTATTGTAACTGGAGCGGCGCAAACGAGGTTGGTCGTTGTGACCCCAACAGTTATTGCGGGGCGCTCCGAGGCTATCAAAGCTAGATCGAGTCGGTCGGAGTCCGCGTGTTTTATGCCTGCGCCTACCGCTGAAAATCTAAATCCTTCGATTTCAAATTTATCTATGCTCAATGTCCTGACCCCTTGGAAGTTTTCCGATTACCACCCCATATTCTCTTAGTCGCTCGGAGAGGGACTGAAAAGTAGTGAACTGTATGCCTACAATCCCCAATTTGCCGGCGGCTTGAATGTTTTCCATAATATCGTCAATAAATATTGAGTTTTCCGCGTTGATCCGGAACAGTTCCAATGCCTTAATGAAATACTGCGGTTGTGGCTTCCTCGTTCCCATTTCGTAGGACAAGGCCGCCTTTTTATAGAAAAGTAATTCAAGAAATTTTTCGATAATGTATTCATAATGGGCTTCATCGGTATTGGACGCTAACCACACGCCATATCGCCGCGCCAGTTCATGGCCGAGATTCACCATTTGATGATCAAGTCTAAATATGTCACACCAAATTCGCCGAAATTCTACTAGATCAGCGCGGAGCCCAGTCCTCGACACAACTTCCCTATGAAATTCATCGAACCTTATGGACCCGATCTCCAATGCCTCAATGAGATCACTTACTACTAGAGCGAACAATTTGGGGTCATTTTCTGATTTGTCAGCGAGATCACGAGGAAGATATTTTAGTAACCTGATTACGGCAATGCGCCAATCAAAAGGAACAAGAACATTACCGAGATCGAAGATAACATCTTGAACAAGCATGAGGTAACCCAGATAAAGGCTTTGAAGCTTACAAAACTATTGCCGCTCTAAAATCTAGTGCGTCTCTGGACGCAATTGAAGTGATTCCGGATCTGACTCTCCCATTCATCGATAAAGGACGTCACAATTTCCTTAACCGGCATATTAGATTTGTAGGACAGTCGCCGAACTGCTTTCCAGAAGTCCTTGATTGATGGGAGGATTTCATCTGTAACGCTAACCACCAGGGTATTTCCGCAGGAGCAGTTCCGGTAAATCATTGTGAATGATTTGCCCATTATCTCTCCAGCGTCCTCCATAGACTGCGCCTTAGCTTCTGTGTCGTAAATGTAATGATACAGACTCTCATATTTTTTGCCGCAAGTTCGGCATTTTTTCGGAAAAAGGTCCTTATCGTTGTTTATCAACGAAAATTGTTGAATGAAGTCTTTGAAAACCATTTCACGAGTTCTTTCTGGGACCCGTGGTTCGGTTTCTTCTTCCATGAACCCTCCGAAAAAATAGAACAACGCCTGACAAATATATCACGACAACGCGGATACTGGCTAATTTATTACTCCTAACCGTTCTGCCCACGGAGCCATCTTTCGATTTGGTCACGTTGCCAGAAAACCAAAACAAATGCCAACGCGCAAACGACTGTAAGTGTTATGAGCAAAGTCCAATCTTCCTCGAACACTGCGGAACCGCTAAAGCTTAGCATAATGGTTCCCGGAATTCGTCCAATAGCGCTGACCCAAAAAAATGTGATAACTCCCATGGGGCTTAACCCCAATATATAGGAAAGGATGTCCTTTGGAAAACCCGGGATGGCAAACAAGATTAGTGATATGGTCGCTCCACGCCTCTCAGTAAGAAAATGGAACCTTTCAAGAGATTTCTCGCTAACAAAATATTTTACCAACGGCATACCTATAACTCTTGCCGCAAGAAAGGCCGCCATCGATCCGATGGACAATCCGATGGTAGAGTAGATTGTATTGGGCAGGGCGCCGAATATGAATCCTCCAACTGCGCCTGTGAATTCTCCGGGGATTGGCGCGATGACGACCTGTAACGCTTGTATCAATATGAAAACCACAGGCGCCGCCTTACCCCAATTTTCTACATAATTCCGAAGAGTGTCCCTGTTTTCAAAAATGGCGAACAACTCGGTTAGCATAGGGCTCAAACTACCTGATAGCCAGATATAGAAACACGCTCCCGCCAAAAGAACCAAGCATGCCACGGCCAACCTCAACCTCACTGTGTCATCAGTACTAACCTTTTTCATGGGTCAAGCTTGCTCCGGTAGCTCTGTTGTCATAGTATTCGATTTGCTTCAGCTTTACGTCTTGAAGAATTTTGTTTTCAACTTGTCCAATCAGCCCGTTGAAAGTCTCGGACCTTAACGCTGAGACAGCCACCCCATCGTACCGGGCGCACAAATTGCTCACAGTTTCAGGATCGGTCAAGTCAATTTTGTTGAACACGCGCATTATCGGCTTTTCCGAGAGTTCTAATCTATCAAGCAAATCCTCTACAGCCTCAAGTTGTTTCTCAACTTGAGGATTTGACGAATCTATTACGTGAAGCAGAAGATCCGCGTCGGCCAATTCATCCAGTGTGGCTGCAAAAGCTTTAAGCAGTGTTTCCGGGAGATCTTTAATGAATCCGACTGTGTCAGTGATAATGACTTCAGTTTCACGCGGAAACCTCAATCTTCTACTCGTAGGATCTAACGTGGCAAAAAGTTTGTTTTCCACAAGGACCCTGGATTTAGTCAGATTGTTCAATAGAGTAGACTTGCCAGCGTTGGTGTATCCGACAATCGAGATGATTGGGACGCTTCTCCTGGAGCGTAGGCTTCTTCTCAGCAACCTGGCCTTGGCAACCTGCTTGATCCGTCGTTCGAGAAATCCGATTCTACTATGAATTCTTCGCCGGTCGATTTCCAGTCGGGTTTCACCAGGACCACGTCCTCCGATGCCACCAGTAAGTCTCGATAATGCGTCGTCTTTTTCACTAAGCTTGGGCAGAGCGTATTTGAGTTGAGCAAGTTCAACTTGTAGTTTTCCTTCACTGGACTTGGCCCTTTGGGCAAATATATCGAGAATAAGCTGTGATCGATCCAGGACTTTGATCTCTGTAAACTCGGAAATCGCTTTAACCTGAGGAGGTGTTAGCTCGGTGTCAAATACCAGGACATCAGCTCCGTTTTGTAGAGCGTCGATAACAATTTCTTTAAGTTTCCCTTTACCGACAACGTAGTGGGGATCAACCGAATCCCTACGTTGGATCGAAAAACCAACTACGTCCAAACCGCTAGAACTCGCTAGTTCTTTGAGTTCCTGTATAGATTCTTCTATTTCCCATGATCTTCCATCAATTTTGCCCACCAGAAAAGCCATCTCATTTTGGGAACCGATCGAGCTGGAGTTGACCATCCTGTAGATTTCATCCTCGAGGGATTTTATGAAGGCAAGGAAGTCGAGATCAAGTTGAGAAGGAAAAATTGGTTCCATGAGACGCCATGCTTCTCCTTTAGGGTTTGGCGGTAAAAGATGAGCAATCTCTATGAGGGTAGGTAATCCGACACTATCAACACCAACAGACGCAATGAGGTCAAGCCTCAGTAAAGCAAGGTCTGTGAGGTCTTCATGTGACAAGCGCTCGTTCTTCAAGTGTGTGTGAACCAGTCGGAGTCCTCTCAGGCGGCCGGCCCCGACACGCCAACCTGCCAACCGAGGTATAAGAATAGACCGGGCGTCTCCTACAATGATCCGCTGGAGTCTCCCCTTGCGATCTATGAGCAGGCCGAGTTGCCGGTTAATCTCGAATGCAAGTTGAGTAAGACTTCGCGCTAATTCATGGGTTATGACAACATTTGCCGGTACATGCCTTGAGGCAAATTTTTCTAACCGCGCTATTTGGGAGTGTTTTAGGCCTGAGGTTGAGCCGGAAACAAAACTCAATAAAATCCTCCTGACTTAAGGAGTTCATGAAAATGGGTTAACAATATTGTGGGCGGAAAGTCGGACGTAATTGAGAAACCCGACTTCCCGTGCGGTTTGTTTGCTTGTTTACGGCACGGTCCCAGGACCGGCAGTGAGATTTTAACTTCCTTGTTCTATTTTACGTAGGAGTCCGGAATAATCTTGACGACCACGAGTTTTTGTGGATCAAGGTATTTCTTGGCGACCCTCATAACATCTTCCGGTTTGACTTCCGAGATTTTTTTAATGTATTCAGTTTTATAATTCCAGCCGAGACCATACAGTGTGTTGAGGGACATATTCTCTGCGCGAGACCATGTGCTCTGCAGCCTTATTCCATAGTTGCCAATCAAGTTGCTAGTTGCATTTTTGATCTCTTCATCGGATGCGGAACTTGATCTGACTTTCTCAATTTCACCCAACAGGCCGGAAAAGGCTATGTCAACTTTCGACGCCTCACACGCCATATAAAAGCCGAATGCCCCTTTGTCTAGGCTGGGCCTCATGAAAGATGCGACCGAATAGGCTAATGACTGTTTGTCCCTCAGTTCAAAAAAGAGACGTCCGCCTTGGCCACCAAGTAAATTATTCAATACTTCAAGAGGGTATCTGTCTTTTTCCAACATGCTAACTGTTTGAAAACCCATTGCAATGTGCGTCTTGGCCCTGGGAATACGGACTATCTGTTCCCAAGGGTGATCAACGGGGGATTCTACTGGAACTTTTGGAGGTTCAAAAGGTGACGCAGGAACATTTCCAAAGAGGTTGTCAAGAATCTTGAGTGCTTTCTCCTGGTCAAATTCCCCTACTATTGCGATTATCGTGTTTGCTGGAACTGAATACTTACGATAACAATCCATTAGGTCCATGCGAGTGAATTTTGTTACGGTAACAGGAGTTCCCTCTGTGTCAAAACCATATGGGTGGATTTTGTATAGAGCTTGATAGAGACAGTTTAAAGCGAATTCAACGGGTCTATCAGGTTTTGTCTTGATCCTGTTAATTATAAGTTGTCGTTCCCTTTCCATTTCCTTTTCTGGAAATGTAGGATTGTTGTGAATCGTGGAGATCAAGTTGAGACCTTTTTCCAGATGACGACTAAAAATGGTTAGGGAGACACCAAACGAGTCGTAACCGGAAAAGCCGGACAATCGACCACCCATTTCTTCAGCTATCCGTGAAATCTCAACTTCCGAGACGCCTTCGACTCCCTTGGTTGACATATCAGCTACAAAGTTCATTATGCCTTGGTTTTCTTCAGTTTCAAATCTTTTGCCGCCCAAGTGTACAATTTTGATGGAAACCGCCGGATTTGAATTGTCAGGAGTTAGCAGGATCCGGATTCCATTCGAGAGTTGCGTAAGAGTAGTTTGTGGCTCCCTTGAGGGGGTTCCTGTAGTGACTTTCAAGACCTGCGCAAAAGACCTGATGATTTGATTGAGACTGTTGATCTTGCAATCTTTAGAGTTATCTTCCGGAGCCAAAACTGTGATAGTGCTGCTGAGCGCCCCCATATAAATTCTTACGACTTCAGACACTTCGTCTGGAGTAACTGCCCTGTTCAGAACCAGATACTTATCTTCGTAATTCGGGTCACCAGCATCGGCTTTTGATGTGCCTATGCCTCTGGCTATTCCTTGGACGGTCTCGTAGGAATACACATGCTGAGACTCAATATGTACTTTAGCGCGTTCAAGTTCTGTCAATGATGGATGTTCATTTGCAAGCCGGGAAATTTCTTCCATTATCCCGAGAGTTGCGGCTTCCAGGTTTGATGAATCCAATGTCGCTGAGATTACCATTAGGCCTGGTTCTTTTGGTGTGATGCAAGCGACGGATATCGAATGAACCAGTCTCTTTTCCATTTTGAGGGACTTTATAAGGCGAGAACTTTCTCTGCCTCCCAGAATGTCTGCCGCAAGGTCTAACGGGTTGGTGTCGATTGAACTAGCCTGGGGGACATGGAATGCGATATTTAATCTGGTCTCCCTGGCATTCTTGTCTGTGATCAATGATGACCTGATATCCTTTTGGGAAAGTTCCATCGCTCTAGGTGGTCTGAAGAATCCTGCTGGCTTCAGGTCCGCCGTCAACTTCTCGACTTCCTGGAGCACTTCGGAAGTATTCACGTCTCCAGACACTACAAGGAACATATTGGAAGGCACATACCATTTTTCCCGGAATGCAACGATGTCCTCCCGCGTAAATTTTTCCACTATATCCTTGACGCCAATCACGGGATATTTGTAAGGGCTGGTGACAAATGCTGTGGAGAAAATAAGTTGTGAAGACTTTCGTTCTGGTCTTTCCTCAGTCTCTAGGATTTCTTCAAGGATAACCTGTTTTTCTCTATTCAATTCTTCAGAGTCAAGAACAG
The DNA here is from genome assembly GCA_014874425.1 of Syntrophaceae bacterium. Classification (GTDB taxonomy): domain Bacteria; phylum Desulfobacterota; class Desulfomonilia; order Desulfomonilales; family Desulfomonilaceae; genus CAJBEZ01. The sequence continues at coordinate 15,747 of JACWAG010000004.1, forward strand.
GGTTAAATACTGCGTCAACCAATATATCCAGAATATTGGCGATCTTCGTGGAAGGCGCCGCAATGTGAAACACAGTCTCATCCCAACTGGTATAGGCGTTGATTTCACCTCCTAATGCCTCTATCTCTTTAGCTATTTGTCCTACTCCCCGTCTGGCGGTTCCTTTAAAGGCCATGTGTTCAATGAGGTGGCTAATTCCCCGTTCAGAAGATTCCTCATCGGCGCTACCGACCGTAACCCACAACTCAGCGGCCGCAATTTTCCGGGCATGGTCTTCCTGAATCAGGACCTCAAGACCATTTTTTAACGTGTGACGAGTCAAATTTCTCTCCTTGGCGCAAACATTTCGAGTATTAAATGTTATTTAAAAAAAGTACCTGGATCAATCCAGATCAAGATGGTTAATAAAATTAAAGCGCTATACTGTATTTTGTAAACTGTCTCTCAGGTTCAACAAATTTCTGACCGACGCTTCATTGGGCCCTAGGGTCAAGAATACATCGGTATATACCTTAGCCTGACTTTGTATAATTTCCCTAAACGCATCACGACGATAACTGTCAACTCTGGCCGCAATATCCCTCAGTATGTCTACGATCTTAAGTTTCAGTAACCACTTTGGAATAAAAGGCGCTATGGCAGTATTCAAGACCATGTCCAGAAGTGTTATGCCTCCGCCTATCGCCACCTCCGCTGTAACAAGAAACACTGCCCAAAGCGTGTATGAGCCGTACAACTTGAGTTCATCCGCAGTGGACAACCCCTGTTTGAATTTTTCAAATTCTCCTTCCAATAATTGTTCAATGTTTGGAAAAACCTGTTCATAAAACGTGCGAATTTGTTCCAATGTAAGCCTTGGGCA
>JACWAG010000035.1 GCA_014874425.1 Syntrophaceae bacterium
GGAGTGTATAGGATGCATGGCTCTGGTCAAGGGGCGAAAAAAGATAGAGCCAAACGCCGGAGGAGTCGTCTATCAATACCCAGAGCAGGAATTCAAGCTTGGCGAAGGGGATAAATGTGTCCACACCGGTGATTTCAAGGAAGAATTCAAGATAGTCCGGATTGATGAAAATGAACGACTCGTCCAGGTTGCGTCTGAGTCTGGAACCACATTGCCGGAGAAGTTGTCGGTCTCGACAGGCGGCCCAATTAGGTCCGGTTCATTAACCAAAGCCGTGTTCAAATTTGCGGACAGCATAATTAGTGGAGATAGGCGCTATGCGGCTCTTGAAGCTATTCTGAATAGATCTATACCGAACATAAGCGGCCACTCCTCGGGGCAACCCATAGTTAATCCGCAAAGTCCTCATCTCAACGAAATAATTGAAGCTGTAGCCGGTCTTCGCAACAGCTATCTTTTTATTCAAGGCCCCCCGGGAACGGGTAAAACCTACACAGGGTCACACATCATAGCTGAACTACTGAGAAGAGGATACAGGGTAGGGGTGTCGTCCAACAGCCACAAGGCGATCAACAATCTTTTGAAACATGTAGAGTTGCGAGCTGATGAAATTGGTTTTCAATTCGAAGGTCTAAAGAAATCTACGGACAACAAAAACACATGGTTTAAAGGAAAATTCATAGAAGATGTCACCCAAAACAAGAAAATCTATGAATCCAGGGCCAACCTGGTAGCCGGTACGGCATGGCTGTTCGCCGGGATGGATCAGAATCTCGATTTTCTGTTCGTCGATGAAGCCGGCCAGGTTTCTCTGGCGAATCTCGTAGCAATGGGTGTTTCATCAAGAAACATTGTCTTGTTGGGTGACCAGATGCAACTCGGACAGCCGATTCAGGGAATTCATCCTGGCAGGTCTGGGGAATCAACCTTGGAATATCTGCTCGACGGGGACGCGACTATCAAGCCGGATAGAGGTGTGTTCCTGGATACCACATGGCGTATGTGTCCGGATGTGTGTGGGTTTATTTCTGATGCGGTTTATGACTCCCGGTTGAAGCCGGAACCACTTAACGAGCGTCAGCGACTTATCCTGAATTCACAAGCGCACGAGAGTCTCAAGCCGTCGGGGGTTAGCTTTGTGCCGATAGAGCATGACGGCTGTTCCCAGAAAAGCCAGGAAGAAGCTGATGTAATCAAGGAGATCATGGCCAGTCTTGTTCATCAATCGTATAGGGATCGCTATGGAAACGAACAGCCCATCACACTCGAAAATATCATGGTAGTTGCGCCGTACAACATGCAGGTGAATCTTCTGAAACGAGTTTTGGCAAAGGGAGCGAGAGTCGGCACAGTAGACAAGTTTCAGGGTCAGGAATCCGAGGTAGTGATAGTTTCTATGACCACATCGAGTGGCGAATATTTGCCCCGCCGGATAGAATTTCTTTACAGCAAGAACCGTCTTAATGTCGCGATATCCAGGGCCAGGACCCTGTCCATACTGGTCGTGAATCCCTTGTTGCTGAGCATCCAGTGTAGCGCTATAGATCAGATCCAGTTAGTAAATACTCTTTGCTGGGCCAGGAACTATTCCAGGTCCCTGACGCTGGGAAAAGCGTGAATCGCAAAAAAATTAAGTGTCCTAAATCTCGTGGCTTTTCTCATATCGCAAGCTCAACGATCTCCGAACTTTTATGTCTTGGCAGTTAAGAAATTTGTAGACGGATTATTAATTTCTGAAATGCGTTTCCTCTCTTTCACGGGGGAGACAAATGAGTACCTGTCTGGATACCAAACGGTTTCACGTGTATAGTATGCCATTGGAAACGGATGAACATAAAAGCTTAATGGAATGGAGGTCATACAATGAAGGTGGTAGCGTTCAATGGAAGCGCCAGGAAAGATGGCAACACGGCCATTGCGATTGGCCATGTATTTAGAGGACTCGAAGAAGAAGGTATAGCCACTGAAATGATACAATTTTCGGGCCGGCAAATCCGGGGTTGTCTGGCATGTTACAAGTGCTGGGAAAAGAAAGACAAAAAGTGCATAAACGACAAGGACGATGTTAACGCCTTTATCTCAAAAATGATCGAGGCCGATGGGATCATTCTAGCGTCGCCGACGTATTTTAGCGACGTTTCGGCTGAAATGAAGGCTGTAATTGACAGGTGCGGGATGGTTTCCAGGGCAAATGACCATATTTATAAACGTAAAGTCGGCGCGGCTATAGCGGTTCACCGCCGAGGAGGGGCAATTCATGCGCTGGATACGCTCAATCATTTCTTCCTCGGTAATAATATGATTATGCCGGGATCAAGCTACTGGGCCTTTGCGGTAGGTAGAGAAATTGGGCAGGTAGAACAGGACGAGGAAGGGATGCAGACCATGAATGACTTGGGTCAAAATATGGCCTGGTTAATGAAAAAGCTGAACTCATGAACAATATTGGGGTTAAAAAGAGCGTCTTCAGAACATAATTAGTTTCATGGACCGAAAATGGCTGAAGTTCCCCCACTCTCAACCGATGCCGCCCGGACTCCTGTGGCCTTTTTAAAGTGGCGCAGCGTTTGTCCGGGCGCTCTGTCGAATTTTCAGACCCCCAGAATTCCGAGTGTCCTCTGGTAAATGTCCTGCAAATCAGCTTCATTTGGCCGTCCCTCGATATTTCCCAAGCGGCCGGTGGCTGAAAGATGCTGAAGTCGCCCGTGAAATTCGCCGACAAAATACCATTCGCTTACTACTTCGTAGCCCAAATGGTCAAACAACTGCCCCATGAATTTTGCAGCGGGCAAAGCCTCATTGACTCCCGTGTGACCTCCTCCAAACGAACAATATACTACCGCCTTTTTACCTGGTCTCCTTGGCGACGAAGGCTTTATTTCACCGGATTCACCGTATCGTTCACGAGTATGACCAAGGAACTCCATCATTGGCTTACCAGGCAGCCATGTGTAGACGCCTGACCCAATAAATACGAAGTCATAGGCGAGGATGTCCACTTCGGCATTCTTTGTGATCTTGACGGTTTCCACTTCGTGACCAGCGTCCCTTACGGCCTTTTCTATTTGCTTTGCAATTTTCTCGGTGTTGCCGGTAGAAGAGAAATAAAGATTTAGTACTTTCATTAAATTTCCTTTCTTTGGGGGGATCAAAATCTCCCAGGAGTTAGCGCCCTTGAGAGATTTTGGATCAGGTGGAAGGAATGCAGGGTCATCTATTTTGTAACTCTGAGGTGGGAATCTAATCTCTGTATTTTTTTGTTAATGTCCTGATGTCTTTTTCAGTGAACTCAAGACCATGTTCTTCCATGAGTTCTCTTTCGACTTTCAGCAA
>JACWAG010000005.1 GCA_014874425.1 Syntrophaceae bacterium
CATTATACGGGATTCGGTGGCCACAGGCCTCCGTGCCTGTGAATTATACAACAATACAGGGCGCACACATGGGTACGCCCCTACGTAGGGGTAGACCCGCGTGTCTACCCTGATTTCGGTATCTTGTTTTACGGTGGCGACGGGCGTCCCTGCCCGTATATTTGCTCTTTCACCCAATAAAACAGCCGCCCATAATATTCTTTCGGCGCTACCTCGGAATAATACAGCCCAGCGCCACAAGGAACAAAGAACTGATACATTGGCAATTCTCTTGTCGTCCTAAAATCACACGGACACGCTATGGGATTTGTTCCTGATGCCCTGAACTGCTGGAGCGCCTTCGTTCGCAATGACATTCAGGAGCCATCCAATGAAAGTGGTTATCCTCGCAGGTAGTATGGGCACTCGGCTCGCCGAAGAAACCGACAATCCTGGATTCAAACACCCTGTGCATGGTATACTGACCACAAAAAGAGGTTTCTGACATGTCTGACACCAATTCTCTGAACAGAACAACAATTAACCCGAAAATATTTGGCGGAAAGCCAATAATACGAGGTCGAAGACTTGCTGTTGAACATGTCTTGGGTATGCTGGCCGCAGGTGACACAATTTGAATCCATCCTTGAAGGATATCCATGGTTGGAGCGTGAAGACGTGCTGGCGTGTCTATTGTACGCCCGAAGGATCGTGGGGCATGAACGGGTTGAGCCCATGTTTTCGGACACTGGCGTATGAAGTTGCTTCTCGACACGTGTGTTTGGGGCCCCGCTTCACAGCGGCTTCGATCTGCCGGTCATGTACGTGCTCCGGGCCGGGATAGATTTCTCTCTTCGTTCGAAATGACAAACGGATCATACCCTAGCTATTGATCCCAATATGGGATCGTGCTAATATGAAATAAGTGAGAATCATCGCAAAGAGCACGCTACGTTCATTCTGGGAAGCTGGTAATGGCGACGCTAGGAGCCTGTCGGACTTAGCCTGATGCGCACCAATTTATAGAGACCAGCATTGGTCCAACATCCTGATATTATGATAAATAACAGCCTTTTGGTCTTGCATGGCGCAGCGGTTCTGGGGTATATTCTCCAACAGATAGGATGTTTATTCAAGGGGATATATACATGAAGGTAACATTTGTGGACGTTGATAGAGACACTCTATACCTGTTGCCGCCATCGATTCAGGAGTGGTTGCCGGAAAAGCATCTGGCCCGTTTTGTGGTGGAAATTGTGGAGCAAATCAACCTTCAGCCCCTCAAGGCGTTCTACTGTGGCCGTGGGTCACAGCCATACAATCCGGAGATGCTGGTGGCGCTTCTATTTTACGGGTACGCCACGGGAGTTTTTTCAAGTCGTAAGCTGGAGCGCAGCACCTATGACTCGGTGGCTTTTCGCTACATCGCCGCCAACAGTCATCCGGACCATGATACGATCGCTACGTTCCGCAGGCGGTTTCTTCCCCAGTTGACGAAGATATTTGTGGAGATACTCTCTATTGCCCACGAGATGAAAGTTCTAAAATTGGGCAAGGTTAGTATCGATGGAACCAAGGTTAAAGCCAATGCGTCCAAACACAAGGCTTTGAGTTACGGCCATGCCTGTAAGCTGGAAAAGCAGCTTGAAGCAGAAGTGGCTGAATTGCTGCAAAAGGCTGAATCCGTCGATAACGCTGATATTCCTGATGGCATGGACATTCCTGCTGAACTTTCGATTCGCCAAAAGCGTGTTAGGGCAATCAAGGAAGCCAAGGCCGAAATAGAGCGTCGTGCGGCGGAACGGCACGCCGAAGAACAAAAGGTATATGAGACCAAAGGCGCCGAGCGAGTTAAAAAGGAACAACAAACCGGCAAGAAGGCCCGGGGTAAAGCACCGCAGCCACCTACGCCTGGTCCAACGGAAAAGGACCAGGTTAATCTGAACGATAAGGAATCACGCATCATGCCGACATCCGGCGGCGGGTTCGAACAGGCCTACAATGTTCAGGCAGGTGTGGACACGGAAACCATGCTGATTGTCACGACTCACGTTACCCAGGCTCCCAACGACAAAAAGGAGATGGAACCGGCCCTGACCAATCTGAAGCAGTTACCAAAAGGACTCGGAACTGTTACTGATATCCTTGCGGATAACGGCTATTTCAGTGAAGACAACGTAATACTTTGCGAAGAAAACAAGGTCACCTCTTACATAGCTGTCAATCGCGAAAGCCACCATCCGCCAATCATGGACCGGTTCCAGGAACCGCCACCATTGCATGATAACGCCACTACCCTGGACACCATGAAGCATAGGCTCAAAACAAAATCAGGTAAGGCTGTCTATGCAACGCGAAAAAGTACTATCGAGCCTGTCTTTGGCATCATAAAGTCGGTCATGGGATTTCGCCAATTCTTGTTACGCGGATTGGAAGCAGTGAAAGGTGAATGGGATCTCGTTTGTATTGCCTTCAACCTAAAAAGGCTTTATGCCTTGACCAAATAAGTTGAAAATGAACAAAAAAGGACAAAGGTGGACGTTCCGTAAGCTTTTAAGGTCAGGATTTGGCCCTGTTCAGCTTTCAACTGATACGCACTGGTCCATTAATACAGTTTTATAAAAAGACTGATCGGAAACTGTGGATAATTTCATGTCCTAGACCGACGGACTCCTAGAGAGGCTTTGATAATGGGGACTATTTGTTTGGTTGTAGGCGGACGGAGAAGCGGCAAGAGTCAATATGCGCAGACTTTTGCGGAGAGCGTCTCCGGGCCTAGGGTTTTTGTAGCGACTTGCCCCATCATGGACCAGGAAATGGCTGAAAGGATTCGGAAACATCAAGAGGCTAGAGAACAGTCC
>JACWAG010000256.1 GCA_014874425.1 Syntrophaceae bacterium
CAACAGGACCTCTTCTTTTGGCCCCAATTGGTACACTATTGCTCCGCCTCACCGGTACATTTTTCCTCCGGCCTTGACACATACGCCAGTACGACGAAATGACACAAGTTTTCACCCTCATCGGATATTCAAAAGAGGTGTTCAAAGAGTGCAAGGTTGATGATTATAAGCGTATCCGTAAACTGGAAGAAACCGGACTGTGGGGCGAAGCTGTCCGGCAGAGGAAGGCCATTGTAGTGAATGACTATAAGGCCCCTAATCGTTTCAAAAAAGGACAACCGGAAGGACACGTCGAACTGCTCAGATACTTGGCCGCTCCGGTTTTTTATGCGGACAGAATTGTGGCGACAGTCGGTGTGGCAAACAAGGAATCAGATTATAATGATACCGATAGTATGCAACTTTCGTTACTTATGGACGCGGCCTGGCGAATAATCGAAAGTCATGCGGCCAGGGAACAGGAGAGGAAGCTGATCACAGCAGTGGAACAGTCGGCGGACTCTATTGTTATAACTGACAGTAGCGGAACAATAATATATGTGAACCCGGCTGTTGAGAAAATTACGGGATATTCTAAACGGGAATTGATTGGCCAAAACCCGAGGGTATTGAAGAGCGGTGAGCATGATCAATCCTTTTACAAGGCGCTCTGGGATACTATCACGGACGGTAAGACTTGGTCCGGGAGATTTGTTAACAGGAGGAAGGATGGCGCTACATATAAGGAAGAAGCGACAATCTCTCCTGTGCTGAACGGGGTGGGAAAGATAACAAACTTTGTGGCGGTAAAACGTGATGTAACCAAAAATCTTGAGCTTCAAGCTCAACTTTTCCAAGCCCAAAAAATGGAGGCCATAGGAACACTCGCAGGTGGATTTGCCCACGACTTCAACAATTTGCTTCAAGTTATTCTGGGCTACCTGGATTTGATTCTCTCTGGCCAAGACCTACCCGCTCAGTTACAGGCAAACCTAGAAGAAATAAGGCGTGCGGCTAGAAGCGGGGCCGACCTCGTTAAGAGGATGCTTATTTTTAGCAGAAAGACGTCTACCCAAATAGAATCCGTCAATCTCAATACTATCGTCGAACAGGTTCGCTCTCTTCTGGGCAGAAGCATGCCCAAGCTCATAGAAATAGAACTTTTAACGGACACGGACCTGTGGGCGATAAATGCGGACCCCGGACAAATGGAACAGGTTCTGATGAACCTGGCGATAAACGCCAGAGACGCTATGCCGGATGTGGGCAGACTAACCATCGAAACACAAAACATTGTATTGGATGAAGAACACCACAACGTCCACTTGGGTGTAAAACCAGGCCGGTATGCGCTGCTTTCAGTGACCGACACAGGTACTGGAATGGATGAGGAGACGGCGAAACATATTTTTGAGCCATTCTTTACCACAAAAGAAGCGGGTAAGGGAACAGGACTTGGTCTATCGGTTGTTTATGGAATCGTAGAACAACAGGGCGGAAAGATCATTTGTGATAGCCAACTATCTGTGGGAACTACATTCAATGTCTATTTTCCGGTAATTGAAGAAGTTCCGAATGCCCAGTGTCATACCTGAAAAAATTTCGAATTTGGAAATGAAAATTCCGAATAAAGAGAAGACGACACCCCAACCAATCAAAGTCGCTGGTGATGTTCAGGCGAGGGGTAGTAAGGTCCCAAATTCCAGCATTTACACTTCTTGTGTTGTTTTTTAATCATTCTATCCAAAAGCGAAAAATTCAGGAACTGTAGCGTCTTTTTTATATTTTGTTGTTCCATATTCCAATAACATTTGATATAATAAAACATTACGTCTTTTGTCCGCTTGAACATGGCATGAGGGAACACTTTGTGCAAGACAAGACCCAGGAACAGATTGCCAATGAGTTTGCCGTGACTTGGTCGCGCACTGCAACCGATATACACGGAAAATCGTTAACTTCTCCCGATATATCCACACTATCCGCCGAAGAACTCCAACAGTTCGTTCACGAATTCCATATCCAAAACATCGCGCTGGAAATGCGAAATCAGGAACTTCAAGAAAGTCAGAGTTGTTACCGCATGTTATGCCAAAACATGTTGGAGGGGTTCGCATATTGCAAGATCCTTTATGATGAGGACCGTCGGCCATGTGACTGGATATATCTTGATGTAAATAGAGCGTTCGAGCGGTTGAGTGGGCTTGATAATTTAGTAGGGAAAAAAGTTACCGAGGCAATTCCTGGTATCAAAGAGGCGCACCCTGAGTTGTTTGAGATTTACGGCAGAGTCGCATTGACAGGCCAATCCGAGAAATTTGAAATTGATTTTAAGCCATTGGATATCTTCCTTAATATTTCAGTATTTAGTCCTGCAAAAGACCATTTCATCGCTGTTTTCGAAAATGTCACAGACCGGAGGCAAGCACAGAAGGAAAATGAAGCGCTTCAAGCACAATTTATTCAGGCGCAAAAAATGGAAGCTATTGGAACCCTTGCTGGTGGAATTTACCACGATTTCAACAACCTGCTTCAGGTAATCGTCGGATACTCCGAGATTTTGCTCCAACGCAAACAATTCGATGGGACTGACTATGCTGATCTCGAACAAATATATGAGGCCGGAAAACGAGGAGCGGAGCTTATCCAGGGTTTGATGACATTCAGCAGAAAGGCCGATATACAAACTAAACCCATTGACCTGGAAGTTCAAATCAGGCAGTTCAAGAACATATTATCCAGAACAATTCATAAAATGATCAGGATCGAACTCATGTTTGACCCGGCCCTGGCGTTAATAAAAGCGGACCCGGGCCAAATGGAACAGGTCCTTATGAACCTTGCGGTTAACGCCAGAGACGCAATGGGTGATAAGGGCAAAATTACAATTGGGGCCAAAAACACAATTTTGGACGAGACATATTGCAATACCCACGTTGGGATTAAGCCCGGCGCCTATGTCCTGCTGACATTTTCAGATACAGGGTATGGTATGGACAAGGAAACTCTAAGCCACATTTTTGAGCCGTTCTTTACTACCAAGCAAGAGGGGAAAGGAACTGGTTTAGGTCTTGCGACAGTGTATGGAATAGTTAAGCGGCACAACGGCTCAATCGACTGCGTAAGTGAACCAGGATATGGGACCACATTCAAGATATATCTTCCGGCAATTCCGCCTGACGAAAAAGTCTCGATCGACAAAACGCCAGTGGCGCCGAAAAGTGGAATGGAAACCATTCTTATTGTTGATGATGAAGAGCCAGTCAGAATTATATGCTCAAGGA
>JACWAG010000257.1 GCA_014874425.1 Syntrophaceae bacterium
CCTCAAAGAGATGGGAGTCGAACCAGATAAATACGATAAAGTGAATGTGAACGGTTCGGGCATTTCTCTCGGCCACCCGATTGCATGTACCGGAACTCGTGTCTTGGTGACTCTGCTCCATGAAATGAAAAGACGAAATGTTAGATATGCGCTCGAGACTATTTGTGGCGGAGGAGGTCTCGGGATCGCCGCAGTACTAAAAAGAGATTGCAGCGAGGAGTAAGAAACAATGCCCATGAACTTACGAGAGGTGGTTGTAATCGACGCGGTGAGGACAGCATTTGGGAAAGCCGGTGAAAAAGGTATTTTTTGGCGGACAAGAGCGGAAGACCTCTGTGTACCGTTGGTAAAGGCGCTTCTTGACCGCAATCCTGCTGTCAAACCCAGCATGATCGAAGACAGCCTTTGGGGTGTAACAAATCAGGCGAAAGAGCAAGGTGGCACTCTTGGTAGAATGGTACCGATGTTGGCTGATTTGGGTTGGGAGATCCCGGGATGCTCTATCGATCGTATGTGCGCAGGAGGGTTAACAGCGATAGGGTTTGGCGTGTCATACATTGCCAGTGGAATGGCAGATTGTCTTATAGCTGGAGGAGTCGAGCATATGGGCCATTTACCCATGGGTTTTATGCGAGATCCTCACCCCCGAGCAGAGGAAGTTATGGGTGATTCTTCAGCTTTCAATATGGGCATGACCGCTGAAAATATCCATGACAAATTTCCCGAGATTACTAAAGAGATGGCCGACGTGTACGCCCTGGACTGCCAGCAAAAAGCTGACAAGGCCATTAAAACCGGCAAGATGAAGGATATGGTCGTACCTATTGAAGTTGAATTGGAAGATGGTACCAGAATGATTGTTGACAAAGACCAGCAACCAAGACCTGAAACGAGCATGGAAGCCTTAACAAAGCTCAGGACCCCGTTTAGAGAAAACGGTAGGGTCACTGCGGGAAACTCTGCCGGTCTTAACGATGGAGCATCGGTTGTCCTGTTGATGTCTCGTGAGAAAGCTGAGGAACAAAAAGTTGTTCCCAAAATGAGATGGGTTTCTTCCGGAGTAGCTTCTGTTGATCCGAGAATCATGGGAATTGCTCCAGTTCCAGCCACTGAAAAAGCCTTAGCGAGAGCCGGGCTAAGTATTCTGGACATGGATATCGTAGAAATTAATGAAGCGTTTGCTGTTCAGGCGCTATATTGTCTTGGTAAATGGGGCTTAAGCATCAACGATCCTAAAGTAAATAAATGGGGCGGATCCTTGGCCTATGGTCACCCATTGGCAGCTTCCGGTCCGAGATTGGTGGCGTTTCTGGCAGGGCTTTTTAAAGAAAATCCCCATGCCCGTTACGGATTGACTACCATGTGTGTGGGGCGGGGGCAGGGTTACTCGATCATCTGGGAAAACCTCGTGACCAATTAGTTGCGCCGAACCGTAAAGAATCTTCTGGACATAGAAGGACGGCGCCATATACCGTACCTAATAGATAAACAAAGAAAGCGGAGTTACCGATGGATTTGAAACAGACCAAATTCGAGATTAGTGAAGGGATTGCGATCGTTACGCTTAATCGTCCTGAACGAATGAACGCTTTCACCCCTGTTATGGGGCAGGAGCTGATGGATATCTTCGCTGAGGCGGACCAGGACGACTCAGTTCGAGCGGTTGTAGTTACCGGAGCGGGTAAGGCTTTTTGCGCCGGAGCCGACCTCACCACAGGTGAAGCCACCTTCGATTCTACAATGACGGAAGGCAGAAAAATTTCTATCGCCGAACACAGAGACCGGGGGGGAAAAGTGGCCCTAGCGATCTTTAATTGTCGCAAGCCGGTTATTGGGGCTATTAACGGTCATGCTGTAGGGGTTGGAATTACCATGACGCTTCCCATGGACATTCGCATTGTCGCCGCAGACGCAAAAATCGGCTTTGTTTTTGCTCGTCGAGGCGTTGTGCCGGAAGCTTGTTCATCCTGGTTCCTGCCACGCATTGTAGGCATAGCGCGGGCCACTGAACTAATATATACAGGTAGGGTGTTTAGAGCCGAAGAACAAGCGTCCTCAGGACTGTTCAATTACGTATTGCCCCGCGAAGAAGTGTTACCGAAAGCTTTGACAATTGCCGGAGAAATTGCAATGCAAACCTCGGCTGTTTCAGTTGCGCTCAGCAAAGCTCTTCTGTGGCATGGACTTACAGAGAAAGACCCTCAATCCGTACACCTTATTGACTCCCGATGTTTCCATTGGTGCGGCCGCCAAAAAGACGCTCACGAAGGGATTATGAGTTTTCTGGAAAAGCGGTCTCCTGATTTCAAATTGAGTCCAACAAAGGACATGCCTGATTTTTACCCATGGTGGAAAGAGCCAAAAGTGAATTAGAAAGACAACATTCTACTCTGCGGACGATATGATAGTCGTTCTGGAATGGCCAGCAGGCATCTAGGGATGATGCGCCTTCCGGGATCAACGGAATATTCACCGAAGCAACTTTTTGAGAAAGGAGACGGTCGTGAAAAAATCATGTTTTCTGCGGGGTGTTTTCCTAGCCCTCACATTCTGTGTTGGCGCGTGTTTTCCTGTATGGGGAGCTGAGCCTATAAAGATCGGGGTAATTGGTCCTATGCAATTCACCCAGGGAGAGGGTCAGTGGAACGGGGCTACTCTTGCTGCCGAAGAAATCAACAAAGCGGGTGGTGTGTTGGTAAATGGCGCCAAACGCCCTATTGAACTCGTAAAGGTGGACTCGAACGAGTTTTTGAGTATTCCGGATGCCACCAACGCCATGGAACTGGCTATTAGCAGATATAAAGTGGACTTCCTGGTCGGTGGTTTTCGCTCCGAGGCCGTGATGGTGATGCAGGACATCGCCATGGATAACAAGAAAATTTTCATGGGGTGTGGAGCCGCTCATCCTCAACTCTGCGAACGAGTCGCAAAGAATTATGATCGTTACAAATACTGGTTTCGTGTGACTCCTATAAATTCCAAATTTCTCGTAAAGGTAGACTTCTTGGTTCTGGATATGGTGGCTAAGGCTATGGCCAAACAACTGGAGATTCCTAAGTTGAAAGTTGCCGTGGTTGCTGAAAAGGCTGCGTGGGCCGATCCAATTGTGGGTATCGCTCAGCAGAGCCTCCCCAAAATGGGTATGGAGATTGCCGGGGTTTGGAGGCCTTCCCCTACGGCGACGGACACAACAGCGGAACTTTCCGCAATTCAGCGGGCTGGGGCCAACATTATTTTCACGACCTTTTCGTCCTCTGTGGGCATTCCCTTTGCCAAACAGGCGGGCGAACTCAAAATCCCCGCCCCACTCGTAGGAATTAACGTAGAGGCTCAAAAGGACGGTTTCTGGAACGCTACAGGAGGCAAAGGGAACTACACCGTTACTGTTGGCACATATGCTCGAGTAAAGATAGACGATAAGACGATTCCATTTTTCGATAAATACGAAAAACAATTTAAGGAAGCGCCGAATTACACAGCAGGGACTTACGACGCCATTTCTATTCTCAAGCACGCAATAGAAAAGGCTGCTACTCTGGATGCAGACAAGCTTGTTCCGTTTCTTGAAAAAACTGATATGGAAGTTGCCGCAGGGAGATTTGTGTTCACCAAGGATCACGATGTAACATGGGGACCAGGTTTCATAACATCGGTAGGGACACAATGGCAGGACGGGAAAAACATGTGTGTCTGGCCCTACAATTGGGAAGATCTGACATATGAGGGCACTGTGCCTTACAAACTCCCAGATTGGGTAATGGAATACTATAAAAAGAAGTAAAACACCATATAAGCCGTTCAAGCCCGATGAATCTCAGGATTATAAGGGTTTCCAAAATCAGTGGATCGTTTTTTTTGTCACAAGGTAGACAGCCGGGCAAAACGCACCGCAACGGCCTTTTTTATTGTTCCTTTTGGGGCGACTTATGACAATTTTGTGAATGGCTATAAATCTTAGATTCACATTAATGCGGTAATTTTCAATCGATCCGCGGAGTCGATATATGATCCAGGAGATTGTTATTAATGGACTGATCAACGGTAGCATATACGCCTTGCTGGCCATAGGTTTTTCGCTGATTTTCGGTGTGGCGCGAGTGGTCAATATAGCACACACTGCGTTGTACATGGCGGCATCCTATTTTATCTATCTGGGCTTCGATTATCTGGGCATGTCATCTCTTCTTGCCGCCTTGATTTCAATCCTGCTCACCGTAGCGTTGGGTCTGGTTTGTTATCAGTTGTTTATCAAACCTATTCGCGAGCATGAGTCAGCAGTTCTAATCGCCACTATAGCGCTGGCAATGGTCATACAAGAGATCTTCCTGCTCGCCTTTGGCGGCAACTATCTGGGAGTACCGCCGTTGGCTACCGGATATTTCATGCTAGCGGGGGTCAAAATAGCGAATCAACATCTGCTGGTTCTGGGAGCCGCTTTTCTAGCGTTGATCGGTACATGGTTTCTCTTGATGAAGACCAGAATAGGCCTCGGTATCAGGTGCACTGCCCAGGACAGGGAAGTTGCCAACCTGATGGGTATAAACGTGAACAGAGAGATCATGGCGGCCCTCGGCATTTCAGTGGGGATGGCTGCCGTGGCTGGAGCTATCGTAGCTCCACTTTCGGTGATCGACCCTCACATGTGGTTGCACCCTCTTACCATGATGTTGGCCATCGTGGTCCTTGGCGGGTTGGGCAGCATCAAAGGAAGCTTTATCTCAAGCTACATCCTCGGATTTACCGAAGCTGTAGTGGTCTTCGCCCTTCCTATGGGAGCGTTTCTCAAAGGCCCTATAGCGCTCTCCATCATGATTCTAGTCCTGTTGATCCGACCGGAAGGCTTATTCGGCGTGTCCTTTGAGGAAGAGAGATAGAATGGGATTCATCTGGTTTTATATCAGAAAAATTTTCACATTGTTCAAGTGTGAAGTGCTGGTCCTTCCCAGTCGAGTGGCCCTACTGGTATTTGTGGTAGCGCTCTTGCTCATCCCGGCTTTCACCCAGGACCCGTATTTGCTTTGGGTCCTCATCTTGACCGCTATTTTTTCGATTTTTGCCGCCAGTTGGGACCTGCTTTCCGGTTTCACGGGCCAAGTTAATTTCGGCCATGCTCTCTTTTTTGGGGTTGCCGCATATACAAGCGGCCTCATAAACGTGTATGCCAAGGTACCTAACTTCCTGAGCATTCCGTTGGCGGCTATTGCCGGTGTCCTGACGGGCCTGATTGTGGGCATCCCCTGTCTCAGATTGAGGGGTACGTACCTCGCTCTCACCACTTTGGCCTTTCCCATCATCCTCACGGGGCTGATTTTTGCTCTGCCCGAGGTTACAGGGGGTGAACTGGGAATCTCGGGGTTGGACCGTCTATCTACATCGAGAGTTTATGATTACTATATCACGGTGGTCTTGATGCTCGTGTTGACGACCATCATGTGGAAGATTACCGATTCCAAGACTGGGATCCTGCTTCATGCAATCCGTGAAGACGAACTCGCTGTGAGGGCTGGAGGCATCAATACGACCCGCTATAAACTCCTGGCTTTCTGTTTGAGTGGCTTTTTCGCAGGAATCGCCGGCGGGTTGTATGCGCACATCATGAGGACTGTTGGACCATCCACATTGGAAGTCGCCCTGTCTTTCCAGGTGATCATTTGGTCGGTCTTCGGCGGCATTGTCTCCATATATGGTCCAGTCGCCGGGGTGTTCATACTGTTTCCGCTGGCGGAATTCCTCAGAATACTTCCTAAGGTTCGCATGTTGGTCTTCGCTGTCCTGGTTCTGTTGACACTTATTTATATGCCCGAAGGACTTATACCCTGGATTCGTAACAAAATTGAAAAGGAATGCCCAAGGTGCAAGGTGAGAAGCATCGCTACTCGTAAAACTTGTAGAATTTGCGCAGCTTCTCTGGATTAACGGACCTTTGTCCATATTCAGTCATTTTTTGTGGGGCAAAATCAATGGATCCCAAAGAAACTTACTTGTCCAAACCATGGTTAAGTCATTACCCAAAAGGAGTGACGGCCGATGTCGATGTCCCGAATAAATCCATTCCACAGTTGTTTGACGCTTCAACAGAAAAATACTCTACCAAGGATGCTCTTGTCTTTTACGGCAAAAAAATCACGTACGGGCAATTGAGACAACTCGTGGACCGGTTTGCCACCGCTCTGGCGGACTTAGGTGTCGCAAAAGGGGACACAGTGGCGCTTCATCTGCTGAATTGTCCTCAGTACGTGATCGCATACGTCGCAACCCTCAAACTGGGGGCCGTCGTGACGCCGATAAGCCCCGTGTACACAAGCCAAGAGGTCAAACATCAGCTCACGGACAGTGGCGCAAAGACTGTAATCTGTCAGGACATTTTATACAATAATGTGGAAAAAAGTGGTGTCAAAATCAACAACGTTATTTTGACCAACATCAGCGAATATCTGCCGTGGCTGAAGAAACATTTCGGGCAAGGCGCTCTTGGAAGAGTCTATCAGAAAAGACAGGGGCCGAATCCCAAGATAATGAAAATGGAAGGAGTCCATCAATTCCAGGAACTTATCAAGAAATATCCGCCTGAGCCGCCCCAAACCAACATTACGCCTGAGGAAGATGTCGCTGTGCTTCCATATACGGGCGGGACTACGGGACTTCCCAAGGCGGCTATCTTGACACATAGGAACCTGGTCGCCTGTCAGGCTCAGGCTCTCGAGTTCTGGCAAGGTATCATGACCCCTGGTGGAGACGTTATTATCGCTTTTCTGCCTTTTTTTCACATATACGGGCAGGTGATCATTATGTTATGCTCGTTGCTCCAAGGGGGGACGGTCGTGTTACTGACTACCCCTGATATAGACGACATTCTTTCCGCCACAGAATTATATGAGGCATCGGTTTTTTATGGCGTGCCTACCATATTCGAGTACCTCAAGGAATACGAAAAAACCGATCGTGTGAATTGGAAACGGCTTAAAATGATCGCTTGCGGAGCGGACACCCTCCATGAATCAACGGTGAAAGGCTGGCAGAGCAGGACTGACACCAAAATCATGGAAGGGTACGGCATGACCGAGACCACATCACTTAGCCACGCGAATCCTGTTCATAGACCCAAGGTGGGTTCTTTTGGCCTTCCTATTCCCAATATAAACGCGGCGATAATCGATCACGAAGGGCTTGACTTCGTCCCTGTTGGTGAGGTTGGCGAACTAATTGTGAGTGGACCCAATGTCATGCAAGGGTACTGGAATCGGCCCGAAGAAACGGCAAGTTCATTAATTGAAATCAATGGTCGCCAATGGTTGAGAACCGGCGATCTGGCCAGCATGGATGACGAAGGGTATTTTCATTTCTTCGATAGAAAACGGGACTTGATTAAATACAAGGGTTATGCGGTGTTTGCCCGACACGTTGAAGAAGTATTGTACAATCATCCTCAAATTAAGGCCGCAGGGGTGGTAGGAGTGCCCGATCCAAAAGTAGGGGCATTGATAAAGGCCTATGTAGTCCTACAGCCCGAAGCTAGAGGGAAAATTTCCGAGGAGGACATCATCTCCTATTGCCGAGAAAACCTGGCTCATTATAAGGTTCCCAAAATTATTGAAATAAGAGGGGAACTGCCGAAGACGGATGTGGGGAAGGTATCTCGCCGAGAATTGCGAGAAGAGGCCGAGGAGAGCTGACATGGCCGAATCTTTGCTCGAAATTGTTGGCCTGGGAAAGAGATTCGGCGGGCTACACGTAACCAACAATGTAAGTTTCGAGTTGAACCAGCACGAAATAATCGGTCTCATCGGGCCCAATGGAGCGGGCAAAACGACCCTGCTTAGGCTGATCATGGGGATTCTCAAACCCAGTTCCGGGAGTATCCGCTTCAAAGGCAAAAACATTAATGGTCTTAAGACCTGGGACATTGTGAACCTGGGAATTGCCTGCACGTTTCAGAACATGCGACCTTTTCGCCGGTTGCCCATCATTGCCAATGTTATGGTTTCCTGTATGTGCCCACGAGCCATGAAGAGAGGAGAATGGGTGAAACGCATTGAAGCAAAGGCAATGGATGCTTTGGAATTTGCCGGCATTTCTGATATGGCGCTAGAGAAGGCTTCCACATTGTCTCAGGGAGACCTGAAACGTCTTGAGATTGCACGGGCCATAGGGACCGAACCTGAATTGCTCCTTTTAGACGAGCCGTTTGGCGGTCTCAGTCCACTTGAAACAGACTTGATGGCGAAGTCCATCAAGAGATTGCACAAAGGAGGGCGATTCGGCCGGCTGCATAGTGAGGGCCCTTCGATGATCATTGTGGAGCACAAGTTGCAGCAACTGATGAAGATTGCAGACCGCATTGTGGCGCTTAGTTTCGGTACACTTATTGCCGATGGCAAGCCGGACGAGGTTGTTCGGAACCCGCAAGTGATCGAGGCCTATTTTGGAGAAGGAGGCATCTAGTTTGCTCCTAACAGTGTCCAATTTGACCGTCATTTACGACAGAGCATTGATTATCAACGATCTCTCCATGGAAGTGGGGATGGGAGAACTAGTCGGTCTGGTGGGCCCCAACGGCGCAGGTAAATCCACCGTGCTCAGGGCCATTACCGGATTGGTGGGATGGGAAAAGGAGGTCCTTCGAGGAACCGTAGGTGGAGACATTAGCCTGAAAGGCAAGGTAGTATTCGATGGGGAGCGGATTGATGACAAACCAGCCCACGAGATTGTGAAGAAAGGTTTGATTCACTGTCCAGAACGGAGAAGACCTTTCAGGGAAATGACCGTGTTAGAAAACCTCCGCGCCGGCGCCTATCTTGTAAAAGATAAAGCTGAGATCCAGAATAATTTGGATAATGTGTATAAATTGTTTCCCATTCTTCATAGCCGCGCTGGTCAAGTGTCCGGCGCCTTGTCCGGCGGAGAGCAGCAGATGCTTGCCATAGGGCGATCTTTGATGTTTCGTCCCAGGCTTCTTTGCATTGACGAACCTTCTACCGGATTGGCCCCTATAATGCGATCGGAGGTCTTCAAGAAAATCCAAGAGATTCGCGAGCTGGGAATAAGCGTCCTATTGGTGGAACAAGACGTTAGCACGGTTTTCAAGATGACTTGCCGTAATTATTTGCTTTCATCAGGAAAGATCATAGCTGAAGGATCAGGAACCGACTTGCTGCAAGATGAAGTTATAAGAAAAACATATCTGGGCCTTTAGCCGCCAAGGCTGTGACGAGTGAGGAGATTCCAATTTGTGTGGCACTGAACTAGCAGCCGCACAGAATGAGGGATTCTGGCTTGAAATCAACTTCGCCTAAAGACGATGGAAGATCTGGGCGCTACCTGGCCCCAACTGGACCGAATTCTACAAATTAAACGTTAACTTATACGATGTATTTCATCCTTTCTTAATACTTTGAATTTAATCCTAGTACCAAAGGAGTGCGCCATGGAGAAAATCTGGTTGAAGTCTTACAGGAAAGGTGTGCCTGCGGAGATTACGTTAGAGGAGATCACTCTTTCTGAAGCCCTTGCAAGAAGCGCCTCGCAGTTTCCTGACAATCCAGCCCTGTTATTTCAGGGTACCACGGTGACGTTTAGACAGCTAGACGAAATGGTGTCCCGGTTCGCGAATTCACTTATCTCACTGGGCCTCCAGTCAGGTGACCGCGTAGCCACGTTACTTCCCAATCTTGTGCAGATGGTGGTGGCAATTTATGGAACGTTAAGGGCTGGAGGGATCGTTGTCACGAACAATCCATTGTACACAGACCGGGAGCTGGAACATCAGTTCAACGATTCCGGGTCGAAGTTTTTGGTGTCCCTGGATTTATTTGTGCCCCGAATGATTAATTTGCGAAAGAAAACTGGCATCACCAAAATCATTTCGTGCCACATTCGTGATTATCTGCCTTCCCCGTTCAACCATCTGCCTACTTTAGTAGAGAGGGGCATGCATCTGGAAACTCCTGCGTCAGAAAACGTGTTCGAGTTCGCAGACCTTGTGAAGAAAGATATTTCAACATTATATACTCACAAATGTAAATGGGATGACACGGCATGCCTTCTTTACACGGGCGGGACCAC